>VGFR01000051.1 GCA_016868835.1 Bacteroidota bacterium
CTGATATAACAATGAGGCACGAACATATTCATAGGTTCCCGGCGTAAAGTTCTTTAACGGCATTTCGAAAAACACTTCTCCTGGTGCTACTACTTTCGATTGTGAAAAATCAATGGCATTGTTTCCTCCTGCCGTGGTTTCTGGAGCGTGATACACCACCTCTCCTCCGCCAAGAGCGGTATACATATTTGGAGCAAACTCCAGGTAGTGTGCAGAGATCTTATGAAAAACAGGACTCTGCGCTGCATGTCCGGCGGGGACTGCAGCAGGCTGACCCAAATTATTCAATCGCTCTTGGTTTGGATTTGTAACAATTTTCACAATTAACTTCGGTTCTACCGTGTTATCATCTTTACAACGGTTGCAAGAGAGTGTCGTAATTACAAGAAGGGAAAATAAAAGCGTTGTTTTTTTCATAATCAAGTTGTTGTACTCTAAATTAATTCAAATAACTCCATGCGCTTTGATACGCGTTATTTTTTTCACAATAATCTACGAATTGAGCATAAAAGTTATGGTTCGAAATGGTACTACTGTCACCAATTACACGCAAACACTTTCTGGCTCGTGTCATGGCCACATTCAACCTTCGAACATCTGAGAGAAATCCCACTTCGCCGTTGTCATTGCTTCGAACCAATGAAATAAAAACAACATCCGATTCTTGACCTTGGAAAGAATCTATGGTATCTACCTGCACATTCCATTCTGAAAGTACTTGACTCAATTTCTCAACTTGTCCGCGGTATGGACTAATGACACTGATGGAGAGATTTTGTATTTCGCATGACAACTGCAACTCTTCTAATAGTTTCAATATGAGCATTGCCTCTCCTTCATTCTTCACTGACCCGCCTGAGTCTCCCGAAGTTTCGTTGTATCCAGTTCCTGCAGTGTCAATAAATTGAAGTGGCGCAATATTGGAATGAATTAACCAATGTGCGTTTTTTTCATGAGCCAACAATTTCCCTTCATAAAAGCAAGAGTTACTGTACGCCGATATAGCCTCATTCATTCGGTATTGCGTGTTCAAGAGATGCGTCTTTTTACCCATTTTTATGAGGCGCTCCATAAGAGAAATGTTGAGCCCCAAACGCGTTGCCTCTTGACTAAATACAGTTGCTGGTAATTGCATGGGGTCTCCTGCAAGAATAAGTCGTTTGGACTTAGAGACGGGAATCCATGTTGCGGGTTCTAAGGCTTGCCCTGCCTCATCTACAACACATACATTGAACTGAATATTCTGAAGCATTTCACTTGAAGAACCCACCAAGGTGGTACAAACAATTGAGGCTTGGTCAATTAAATTTCCTAGGATATATTCTTCGGTGTTTTTGGCTTCCATTAACATGGATTTTGCTTCTTTCAGAATCAATTTTCGTTGTTCGGCTTCTTCCTTACCAAAACTCCGTTTGTATTTCAACGCCAACTTCCTTAACTCAATGGCTTTTCTTTTCCATTCCTTTACTTGAGGAAACTGACTGTGAGTGGTAGATTTCACATCCAAAGAAAAGGACAAAGCCTTCGAGTTTAATTTTTCAGGATTTCCAATTCGAATAATGGAATTCGTTTTTAAACTCAAACATTCAACTAAATGATCTACCGCAGCATTGGTTGGAGCGCACACTAAAATTTTCTGACCTGTACGAGCCAATTCCAAAATACCTTCTACAAGGGTTGTGGTTTTTCCTGTTCCAGGTGGTCCATGAATGATGGTCCAAGGTGAATTTGAAAGCATTGCCTTTACTGCCTCATTCTGGAATTCATTCAAGGTAGTATTTTCAAATTCACTAAACGTTTCAAATTCAAAATCAGGCTTACAAACTGCGTCTCTTAAAAATGAAATATTACTTTTCTCATCATTTATGACAAAGTTCAAAGCCTTCATCATTTCCATGAATGCTTTCTCATCAAAGGCGGCATTCACACCAATTTTACCCTCACTCATCCAATCTGGAATATCGTCTGTTTTGAAATTTACTTTCATTTCATTTTCGCTCACCCAAGCGGTTCTACCAATAAGAGTTTCGTTCCGGTTTCCCTCTGATTCAGAGAAAAAAGATACCGGTTGACCCGTTTTGAATTTGTGTCTCGCAGGACCCTTATGCCGCTTAATAATAAGAAAAGGATAGCTGCCTAGGCCAATTCCCTCTTCTATGACTTGCAATGGATACCAGGTTATACCTGAGTTTATGCGTTCTTGAATGAAGGATTGAGATACGTTTTTCACGTATTGTTCCCACTCAAAGTCTTTCTCTTTTTGTAGCGCCAGAGCCAGCTGGCCCAAGTATTCAATATGTTCTTGTTTCGTCATAAAAAAAAGGGGGCTTAGCCCCCTTTAAAGTTGAAATAACGTTCTAGTTTCTCATCAAATGAAAGTATCCAATATGCTCTTGAAGTTCTCCTCCAGGAGTAGTTACTTTCAATATATAATAATAGACACCATCGTTCAAGTCAGATGGAACCCAATCATTGGCATAAGAAGTATCTTCAAATACAAGATCTCCCCATCTGTTGTAAACAAGAACCTCGGCTGATTGATAATAAATCAATGCTTCACCAAAGCTGAGTAAATCATTCATACCATCACCATTCTCAGTAAGAATGTTTGGCAAGAACACATCACAAGGCAGATTTACAACTTCATAAAACGTTTCTGAATTGAATCCGCACACGGGTTCAGTAATTACCACAGCATACAATAGTGTCTCATTTGGAAATCCTGCTAGTGGGTTATACGATGGGAAAATATCTCTAGCTCCCGTTATTGTATCGCCCAAAAACCACTGATACGTATATCCAGAACCTGTGAAAGGAGCTGTTAATGTGATTAACTCACCAATACAAACTGAGTCAGTAGACAAAACTCCTGTGCCTGGTGTAGCGGGTAAGGCAAGTGTTACCGTATCTGTTACGGTACATTGCGGATCAAGCGACGGATTCACAGAGATCACCACTTGCGAAGTACCATTGGCTCCGCTAAAAGTTGGCGTTAGAATGTTGGAAGCATTGAATCCACCACCGTTGTTGGATATGACCGACCAGTTGTAGACATAATTGATACCAGGCTCAGTATTACCTACAGTGGCTGAAAGATTAACCGGTAAATTACAATACGGAACATCAGGACCGGCATTGACTGTTGGACCCGCAAATGCGTTGATGGTAATGTCTTCTGAATAGGAACACCCATGATTATCCGTAACCGTAAAGGTGTAAGTGAAATCGCCTTCTGTTGTTGGACTAACGGTTGCCCCTATGCAATCAGCAGCAGTCGAAACAATGTCAGTTCCAGACCAAGCAAGTGAATCACATGATTGACCAATTGAAGGAGTAAAAGATAGGAGTGGCGGGTATAAGTAATCTGCAAAATCAACTGACCAGTCGAAAATCCATCCATCGTCTGACCCCCACATGTCGCAAACTTCAATGATCCAAGAACCATTTAAAGGACAACCAATCAAGTTTGTAAACGGCTGAACGCTGTTGTAGGTTCCACTTGGTAGCGTTCCACCTGCATTTGCCGCCCAAGTACCTGCCGTAGCCGTTGGAGACCAATAATAATCATAGCCAACTCCGGGGGGGTCAGCTGGCCCCATAATGTCTACAGGCTCTCCTAAAAATGTTCCGCCTCCGTTTTGTTGGTGAACAATGATGGTTTGACCATTCGGACATTCAAAGGAGATAACCAAGTCACCCATGAAGCTGTGTTCAAAGTTGATGAAGAGATTCTCCACATCAGCGGCATTTTGAATGGTCTGTCCAGCACTGAAACCTCCAAAAAGAAGGGTGTCTGAGAAACATTGTGTTTGATCGTCTGGAATAAAAATATCTCCTCCCAAGTTTGCTTCAGGAATGGCGGTCCAAAGGTTTGGAGTGAAAGAACCGGTAAGTTGAACAGGCTGACCAATACACACCTGCATGTCATTCGAAGTAACCGCTAATGTTGGCTCAGTTGCAACAAAAACCAATACGTCTGGAAGGTTAATACTTGCGCAATTGTTGTTATCAGACAAAGTCAATTGAACCATATACGCTCCAGGCTCAGTGAATGTGTGCGTTACCAACGGCCAAGATGAATTGTCTGTTGTACCATCATCAAAATCCCATAGAAAATTACCTACTGTTGATCCATTAAAAAACTGAGTGGTTGAAGCATCGAACGTGATGGACTCTCCAATACACAAACGGGTAGGTTGAAAGTCAGGTTGATTCACTGTAACTGCAACAACCGGTGGTTCACAAGGTGTACCGCATGAAATTTCAGCTCCAAAACTACCTACACTTGTGTCGCTGTTTGAAGTAAACAAAACCGTTAAACACCCTTGCGGATTCGTTGAGGTAATGACTTGGTTATTCAATTGAGTTCCGTTGTAGACACCGATAAGAGCAGCGTTTTGATCTGAACCATCGAAAATGGTCAATTGGTCACCTGTACCTAGGTTACAAAAACTGAAGTCTAAATTAATTGGAGTTGCTGTACCGTCAGAGCAAATAACTGAAATTCCTGTAAAATTCGGGCTGTAATCTGAAGCACTGAGTCCAGGATCGACCAAGAATCCACCACAACCTACAATTGAAGGAGTACCAACAGCGAATTCCTGTGCAGCAAGATTCGCTACAACAATGGTAGTAAGGAGAAGTAAATAAATCTTTTTCATTTGTTTGCAGCTTTTTTGTTGGCTTGATATCTCTTGTATAAAACTTCCAAGCGTTGAACGGAATAAACAGTTACAACGTGGTTTTCATCGAGCTTATAAATCATTGTCTGGGTTTCGTTCGGCTGAAGGCCCGCACCCAAGGCCAATTCAGCCACTTGTAGGTTTGAATTATGATTCAAATATTTTTGATTCACCGCAAATAAGTTTGGAAGTGCACCCTCCTTTGCTTGTCCTTCTTGAACAAGACACATGTTTTCTTTTACAAAAGAGACCCATTCTGCTTCACCGTTGTGGCGATCTAAAATGTTACTCTGTGCTGACGCGGCAAAAGCCGTTGCTAATATCAGAATTGAAAGCGCATAAAGTTTTTTCATAGTAGCAAAAATAACTAAAACTGTTGACAACCTATTAAATAAAAAAGTTGCCCAATCGTGTTTTTCTATGAAAAAAACTTGGAAATAAAAAAAGTGGATTATATTTGCACCCGCTTTGCAAGTAGCAAGATGATCTCGTAGCTCAGCTGGTAGAGCAATACACTTTTAATGTATGGGCCCTGGGTTCGAGTCCCAGCGGGATCACCAAAGCCCTCAATGAGGGCTTTTTTTTCGAATCTGAGATTCGTAGACGCTCTGGTGGTGAAATTGGTAGACACGCCATCTTGAGGGGGTGGTGCCAACAGGTGTGCTGGTTCGAATCCAGTCCAGAGCACTTAAAAAAAGGGAGAACACTTCTCCCTTTTTCTTTGTTTCAAACTTTGTACATACCTTGCGCATCCAATTAAGCAATGAAAAATTTAGATTCCATTCCTCTCATTTTAGGACCTTGCAGCGCAGAGTCTCGCAGTCAAGTCATGGAATCAGCCCAGGCTTTGAAAAATGTGGCTGGGCTCAAGTTCTTTCGTGCAGGATTGTGGAAACCCCGAACAAAACCAAATTCATTTGAGGGCGTGGGTGCAGCAGGCATTTCATGGCTGACAGATGTTAAGCAGGAGTTCGGGCTTCAAATCATTACAGAGGTAGCCAAAACTGAACACGTGGAATTGGCTATCAATGCAGGCTTCGATGCGGTTTGGATCGGAGCACGAACTACCGTAAATCCGTTTTCTGTTCAAGAGCTGGCGGAATCATTGAAAGGAGTTGAAATTCCCGTTTTCATCAAGAATCCAATCAACCCCGACTTGGATTTATGGATTGGCGCTTTCGAACGCTTCGAAAAAATGAATGTAAAGCAAGTCTATGCCTTACATCGCGGATTTTCTGTTAGTAACAAACATCCATATCGAAACAAACCCATGTGGGAAATTCCAATTTCCTTTCGTACCAAATTGCCCGGAATTCCGCTCTACTGCGATCCCAGTCATATTTCTGGAAATAGAACACTGCTTTCACCGGTTGCACAGCGCGCGTTGGATTTAGGTTTTGATGGACTCATGTTTGAAAGTCATGAACAACCCGATGAGGCATTGAGCGATGCACATCAACAAGTTACAGCAGCACATTTTCAAAGTATTCTAGGTGGACTTTTGAAGCGATGTTCCAATGAAATTCACGGCACAGACTTGGCACAATTCAGAGAACAAATTGATACCATTGATCAGGAAATTATTGAGGCCATAAGCCGAAGAATGCAAGTAGCTAAAGACTTGGGGCAATTCAAAAAACAGAACGACATTACCATTTTCCAACTGAATCGATGGAAAGAAATTCTTCAAACCCGCACCGACTTTGGTCGCGAACTTGGTCTTACTGAAGAATTCATGCGACTTTTTTTAGAAGCCATTCACAAAGAGAGTATCCGAAAACAGAACGGGGTTATGAATGCAAACAACAAAGACGAGTAAGACTTATCTTCGCGTTCATGCAGCTCAGCATTATCATTGTCAACTACAACGTTCAGCATTTTTTAGAGCAATGCCTCTCTTCTGTGGAAAAAGCCTCTGCAGGAATGCAAGTGGAAGTGATAGTAGTTGACAACAACAGCGTAGACCAATCATTGAGCATGGTCAGGAAAAAATTCCCGCGGGTTAAACTCATTGCAAACAAAGAAAATGTTGGTTTTTCAAAAGCAAATAACCAAGGAATAGCTGAAACTACAGGGAAGTACATTCTCTTACTCAATCCAGATACATTGGTTAAAGAAGATACTTTTTCGAAAGTTATTGAGTACATGGATGACCATGAGCAAGTGGGTGGACTTGGTGTGAAAATGTTCGATGGCTCTGGGAAACTTCTTCCTGAATCGAAAAGAGGCCTTCCAACCCCTGAAACTTCATTTTACAAGATCTCAGGACTATACAAGTTGTTCCCGAAAAACGGCCGAATCAACAGGTATTACATGGGCAATCTCAGTTATGATGAGAATCAAGAAATAGAGATATTGAGCGGTGCTTTCATGTTCATGAGAAAAACAACTTTAGATCAAGTGGGTTGGCTCGATGAAGATTTTTTTATGTACGGTGAAGATGTAGATCTTTCATGGCGCATTATTCAAGGTGGTTGGAAAAACATCTATTTCGCTGACACAAGCATTATTCATTACAAAGGTGAAAGTACAAAAAAAGGCAGCTTGAATTATGTCTATGTCTTTTACAATGCCATGGGCATTTTTGCGAAAAAACATTTCTCGAAAGGTAACGCCTCTAGCTTCACATTGCTCATTCACCTGGCCATTTGGATGCGTGCATCACTTTCTTTTTTAAGAAGAATTATTAGCACTTCATTTTTACCCCTTGCCGATATTGGTCTATTATTCGGAATTATTCATCTCATGGCCACCGTGTATTCGCAATGGCAAGAAAAGAATTTCGATTTTTCAATTATTCAAATTTATGGTGCCTTATACTGCCTCTTGTTATTCCTAAGCATGTATTTAAGTGGTGCATATTTGGAAATTAAAAAAAACAAACGAACCGTAAATGCCATTCTCTGGACAAGTTTTATTACACTATTGGTCTACTCACTTCTTCCAGAAACCATTCGCTTTTCGCGTGTAGTTATCTTATTATCCAGTTTCTCTGCTTTGTTGGTTATACCCTTGTGGCACAAACTATTTTCATTTCTATTTATTCAAAAAGGAAAAAAAGAAAGACCCGATTTGAAAAGGGTACTTATTCTTGGCAGCGATTCCGAATTCATACGAATCAAACAATTTTTAAATCAAACCAACTACCCATGCTTATCCATTGAGCATAGTCTAGAATTGCCAAGTAATAGCAAAGAATATTTTCGTGTTAATCAAATTCAAGAATTAATTTTTTGTGCGAAAGATGTATCGAGTCATGAGATCATTAAGCAAATGAATTCATTGAATCTTCTAAATTTAGAATTCAAAATTGCACCGCCAGAAAGTTTATTTATTATTGGAAGTCAGCATATACAATCGAACACCGACACCATTTTTGTTTCCGTTAATAACATAACTACCCCCTTAAACAAAAGACAGAAACGTGCCTTTGATCTTTTCTGTAGTTTCATTTTATTGCTTTGTTTTCCTCTACTTCTGGTTCGCACAAATCAGCGAAAAGCATTGAGTCAAATTCCTGCTGTACTTATTGGAAAAAAGAGTTGGATAGGATACACGCCGCGATTCAATGCCAATGATTTACCTCAATTGCAACACGGCGTATTCAGCCCTTCGAATCAATGGCATTTACTTAATGAAGAGGGCATTCATCAAATGAACGCCCTCTATGCGAAAGATTATACGGTTTGGAATGACTTACGCGTGCTTTACAAGCACTTGTCTTAAAGTCTAATTTCCCACTTCTGAACGGTTTCTCCCGATATATTCATTTCAATCTTCACTTCTTCAGTGAACGTCTTATCTCCTTTCTTTGCGGTGATTTTGTATATAGCATCACCTCTTAAATTAATGCGTGCATAACCAATCTTGTCAGTTGTATTTTCATATACTTCACCATCTTCAAGACTCTCAACAGTTACGCTAACTCCTTTCAAGGGAGCGCCAGAATTTGCATCAGATACAATGGCTATGAGCTGAGCGAACACTGATTTTTCATACCCTTCATTCATGAGTGGATAGTTTGAAATATCAACCATATAAATATCTCTCTCCCCATAATTGGCCACATTCTCATCACTTACAGAAGCATACTCGGCTGCCACAAACATCTTTGAATTGTCTGCAGTCAATGAAAAAGTAGATTCTTCATTCACTGTATTGATTGGATAGCCCAAATTAATGGGCTTGGTCCACATGCCATTGACATACTCGGTTTTGTAAATGTCATAACTTCCTAGTCCCAGGTGTCCATCAGAAGCAAAGAACAACGTTTTTCCGTTCGGATGTATAAATACAAATTTCTCATCACCAGGTGTATTTATTGTTGCTCCTATATTTTCTGGCTTGCCCCAAGAACCTCCGCTTTTCTCGGCGTAGTATATATCACAAAGACCCAACCCTCCCAATCTTTCACTTACAAAGTATAACATTTTGCCATCAGCTGTCTCCGAGGTACTTCCCTCGAAGTAACTTGAATTAATTGTCTTGGGCAATTTCTCAGCTTCTTTCCAAATTAACTTATCTGTCATTTTCGAAAAATAAATATCACCCGCATTGTCTGCACTATTTTTATAGACATAAATACCATGACCATCGGGCGAAATACTTAAAACGGCGTCATGATCTGTGGTATTTACTGCTCCACCCGCCTTCAAGCAATCTGACCATGAATTGGAGGCAGCATCCCACTGAGAATAGTAAATGTCTTCGTAAAACTTATAATCACCATTTTCATCCAAATGCTTTCCTTTTCTATCTTCCGGTGAGGTGGTATTCTCTCTTCTTGAAGTGAAAACTAAAAGTTTTCCATCTGATGTAATACTGGGTGCATATTCCTCAAAACGCGAATTGATTTCCTCACCAATGTTGTATACTTTAACATTGGAAGGTTTTGCCATTTTCCGCTTTGCGAATTCGCATTCTTTAATGTATTTTTCTGCTTCTTGGTATGGATATGACTTTGGCTTTTCCACCTTCAAAAAAGCTTTGTACTCACTGATGGCTCGGTCCAAATCACCCGTTCTATGATAACATTTCGCATAAAACAAGATGACCTCTTTGGTTTTCGACTGCTTGATATTTGTGGCCTTGTCGAGCGAAGTAAACGCATCGCTGTATTTCTTCAAACGATAATAGCATTCGGCTTCACCAAATTGTGCTGTGTAGTTCATGGGATCTGATTCCAGTACTTTACGAAACAGCGTCAATGCTCCGCGCATGTTCCCGTTGTTAAACTCTCGCTCTGCATCGAGTAAATCTGTTTGTGCAAAAGCTGTTAATCCAACCATGCATGTAAAAAGGGCCAATAATATTTTTTTCATAGTGTTCTGTAGTCCATTCGAAATTAGGTAAAGCTCCTACACAAAATTCAGCCCATTCAATTGGGTTATGAACAGCTTTCTTACCTTCGTTGTGAAAAATATGAATATGTCAAGCACAGAATCTGCAGGTCTAAGAGACCAACTTGAAAACCTCACTGTAACCGAACTTTTACATGGAATGAATGAAGAAGATTCAAGTGTACCGGCTGCCATTGCCAAATGCATTCCCGCAATTGAATCTCTTGTGAGCGTGGTGGTTTCTAAACTGAAATTAGGAGGCAGACTGTTTTATTTAGGTGCAGGAACAAGTGGACGATTAGGCATTGTAGATGCGAGTGAATGTCCACCAACTTTTGGGGTTGAGCATGGAAAAGTTATTGGACTCATTGCGGGTGGTGATGCAGCCATTCGGAAAGCGGTAGAATTTGCTGAAGACGATGAAATGCAAGGATGGAAAGATCTTCTGGCCTTCAACATAAATCAAAACGATGTAGTAGTTGGCATTGCAGCTTCGGGAAGAACACCATACGTTATAGGTGCATTGAAGCAATGCAATGCGCATGACATAGTAACCGGATGTATTGTATGCAATGAAAAATCAGCCGTTGCAGAGGTGGCAAAATATGCCATTGAAGCTATTGTTGGTCCGGAGTTTATCACTGGAAGCACACGCTTGAAGAGTGGCACTGCGCAAAAACTCATTTTAAACATGATTACAACCTGCACTTTCATTCAGCTCGGACACGTGCAAGGCAATAAGATGGTAGACATGCAACTTTCAAATCACAAATTAGTGGAGAGGGGAACCCGCATGGTTATGGAGGCAACGGGGTTGAATGCGGAGCAGGCAAAAGAACTTTTGTTGAAGAAAGGAAGTGTGAGATTAGCCGTGAATTCAGTTAAGAAGTAAATGCATAACCTAGAACCATATTACAATTGGCGAGGACTATACTGCGCAGAGGAAGATGAACGCTCACCGTTTTTCGCGCAAGAATACAGTGAGTTTGAATTTTCAAATAAAATTTACGACCACTTCATTCATCCACAATGGGACAGCATTGGAAGTCAAACGCTTTTCGTAAAATTACTTTTCGCCAATTATCTCGAAGGGTATGCCATTGTTGAATTAATTGGTGAATGGAACGATTTGTTGTACAACGACATTATGTTTTTGAAGCGAGAATTTGCCGATCATTTGATTCAAGAAGGAATAACGAAATTCATTCTCATTGGAGAAAACGTATTGAATTTTCACACCAGCGACGATTGTTATTACGAAGAGTGGTTTGAAGATGTAAATGATGAAGACGGCTGGATTGCCTTAGTGAATTTCCGAGATCATGTGTTGGAAGATTTTTCAAAAGCTTACATAGACCAATATTTTATTTCAGGTGGAAATTTGAATGACGTGAAATGGAGAACACAGCACCCGCACCAGTTTTTTGAGAAAATAAATTCCCATGTTGTGAAACGTATTGGATGATGGAAGAAGAAAAACTTTTTGAATTGAACCGCACCTCATGGAACAAGCGTGTTGCAGTTCATATGAAATCTGATTTTTATTTTTTGGAAGAATTCCTGAAAGGAAGATCATCGTTGAATGAAATTGAATTGAATTTACTTGGCGACATTCGCGGCAAATCTATTTTGCATTTGCAGTGTCACTTCGGTCAAGACACGCTTTCTCTTGCTCGCATGGGTGCCGAAGTAACGGGGGTTGATCTTTCCGATGAAGCCATTGAAAAAGCGAAAGCGTTGAATGCGCAGATGGGATTGAACGCTGAATTTATTTGTTGCAACGTGTATGATTTGAAGCATCACCTCGACAAAAAATTCGATTTGGTATTTACCAGTTACGGTACCATTGGGTGGCTGCCCGATTTAGGTCGTTGGGCGGAGGTTGTTTCTCATTTTTTAAAACCGAGCGGCACATTTCTTTTTGTTGAATTTCATCCGGTCATGTGGATGTTCGACAATGAATTTGAAACGGTGGGTTACAATTATTTCAATGCAGGGGCCGACATTGAGACCAGCACTGGCACATACGCCGAGCCCACTTCCGACATTGAAATCACGTGTGCTTATTGGAATCATTCGACAAGCGAAGTCCTCACCTATCTTATGGGTAAAGGTCTTCAACTGACTCTCTTTCAGGAATACGACTATTCACCGTACGCATGCTTCAAGCACGCCGAAGAATTCGAACCCGGCAAATTCCGAGTTAAACATTTCGGCAACAAAATGCCGATGGTGTTTGCTTTGGAGATGGTGAAGAGGTAGGTAGGGTTTAACGTATTGCAGATTTGCGTTCGGGCGGGTTTCGGAGCACAAAACTGTCAATACACCACAAAAGTTGATGCGAAGTAGAATGTTCAATTAACCACGTCACCCGCCATTGAGCCAAACGCCTGTTAGCGGTTCGTGCTTCTAATTTCGTTCTTGTTATTGGTTTAATGTTTAATAAGTTTGTAGCTGTAGAAACCTTTATCCGTTTGAGCTATTATAAAATACGTTCCATCCGAG
>VGFR01000052.1 GCA_016868835.1 Bacteroidota bacterium
AAAGACTGGATGCCTGACGGTTACAGAAAAACGTTAATCCGTCAAATTGCTCAACATGCGCACAGTGAAATTGTAGGAATGCTTCCCGAAGGAAATTGGATTACCAGAGCACCATCATTAAGAAGAAAAGCCATATTATTGGCCAAAGTGCAAGATGAAGGTGGTCATGGCTTATACCTTTATTCAGCTGCGGAAACATTAGGTGTTGATAGAGATACCATGACAGAGGAAATGCTTTCAGGAAAAGCGAAGTACTCTTCTATTTTCAATTACCCAACGTTATCTTGGGCAGACATAGGAGCAATTGGCTGGTTGGTTGATGGTGCTGCCATTGTGAATCAGGTTTCACTGCAGCGAACCAGTTACGGTCCATACAGTCGAGCTATGATTCGTATTTGTAAAGAAGAGAGTTTTCATCAGCGTCAAGGATATGAGATTATGATAGCCTTATCGCGAGGCACGGAAGAGCAGAAAGCCATGATGCAAGATGCATTCAACAGATGGTGGTGGCCTTCGTTGATGATGTTTGGTCCAACAGACAAAGACTCAGCGAATAGCGCACAGAATATGGCTTGGAAAATTAAACGTCATTCAAATGATGAGCTAAGACAAAAGTTTGTTGACATGACCGTTGCCCAAGCTGAATATTTAGGACTAACCATTCCTGATCCTGATTTAAAGTGGAATGAGGAGCTTGGTCATTATGATTTCGGTGAAATTGATTGGACCGAGTTCAATGAGGTGGTGAAGGGGAATGGTCCATGCAACAAAGAGAGATTAGCAGCGAAGCAAAAGGCGTGGGACGAAGGAAAATGGGTTCGCGAGGCGGCCGTTGCTTATGCTGAAAAGCAAAAAGCAAAGGCTGCGCAAAGCGCAGCCTAAAGCAAAAGAGCAAACAGATTATTGAAAGGATTTGAGCAACGTTACCAGTTGCTCTTTTTCTTTTACGCCCGCCTCGCGCCCACTAGCATATTCAGCTTTTGAACGCACATCTACCAGTTTTGCGCCACCGCGAATGAGCTCAGCCAAATCTACCTTTGGCTTACCCTTTAGAAATGAAAATAATCCCATAATTCTTTAATTAAATCATTGAGTTTACATCCATCCAACCACCACCGTTGTATACCTCTTCTACCCCATTTTGTTGTAAAAAGGCGGTCGCTTGTCCGCTTCTTCCTCCAGACAAACAACACAACACCAATGGTTTTGCCATCGATTTAAATTCTTCAACTTTAGCAGGAACTTCTTGCAAAGGAATATTTATTGACCCCGCAACATGTCCATCCTGAAATTCTTCTCTTGAACGAACATCTACAATAGTCGCTTTACCGTTTTTTAGTGCATCTAATACATTCATAATTTCGTTTTTTTTACAAAAGTAAATTGACAAATAGACCAATGGGGTGAGAAGAGTCACACAGATATTTAGACCCTGATTTTCCGATGTGCCTGATTGTAAAATTGAACCCGCTCTTCAAATAATTGCTTTATAATTATATGCAATTCACCTTGACTCAACAATGGACGTACCTCACGTTCCTCCTGATTGCTCAGTCGCTGAATAAGTGACTTTAAATCCAGTTCTAGATACACCACTTCTGCCTGTCTCAATGCAAAATCAACTCGTTCTTGATTCGTAAAAAATCCTGCTCCAGGCACCACTACTCCCACCGGTTTTTGTAACACCTCTTTAATTTCATTCCATTCGGCATCTCGAAAGGCCTCCCAGCCATGCAATGAGACAATCTCTGAAATTGACATTCCAAATTTCTCCTCAAGCATCTCATCTATTTCATAAAGCGGAACATGCATTTCCTCTGCCCATTTTCGACCCAAGGTTGTTTTACCAGAACCTGGCATGCCCACCAATATCAAGTGCTTTTCCATAGTGTAAAAGTAATTTATTTCAGAGGTACATTTGCCACATGAAATATGTTGTTATTCTCCTTGTCTCTCTTTTAGCTTTTTTACATCCATTCGCCCAAAGTAAAAAAGGAAATGAGTCAAAACGCGCTCAAATTCCAATTGTTATTGGAATAACCGTTGATCAAATGCGTGCAGATTATATTGATCGATTTTGGAATGACTACTCCAACTCTGGATTCAAAAGACTTGTTCAATTCGGTGCTTTTTCAAAAAACTGTCAATACAATTACATGCCAACCTTCACAGGTCCTGGGCATGCTGCAATCTATACGGGGTCAACTCCCGCATACAACGGAATTGTTGCCAATGATTGGTTTGTTCGAAAGCTAAATAAAATGACCTACTGTGCCTCAGACTCCACTGTAGTGGGCGTTGGAACAAATAGTGCATCAGGGAAAATGTCACCCCATTACTTATGCGCCACTACCATTGGTGACGAATTGAAAATGAGTAATGATGGGAAATCAAAAGTTATTGGAATTGCTTTAAAAGATCGTGGTGCTATTCTTCCCGCGGGAAGAACTGCAGATGCCGCCTATTGGTTCGTTGGGGGGAGCGAAGGACAATGGGTTTCAAGTTCATGGTACATTGAAACCCTCCCAGACTGGGTGAATACATTCAATATCAACCCAAAGTTTGCTCAATCCTATTTGAAAGAGATCTGGAATTTATTGTTACCAGAATCATGTTATGATGAGTCCATGGTAGATAATAACCCGTATGAGATTCCTTTCAAAGGAACCATTCGACCAACATTTCCGCACAACCTCGATTCATTATCTAAATTAAATGGTCAATATGAACTGTTGAAAGCCACACCGCAAGGAAATAAACTAACGGTCGATTTTGCTTTAGCCGCAATTGATGGAGAAAAACTAGGTCAAGACACGTTTACTGATTTGTTGTGTCTTAGTTTTTCAGCAACGGATTATGTTGGACACCAATTCGGAATACAGTCTAGAGAATTACAAGACATTTACCTTCGACTCGATTTAGAAATCGCAAGACTGCTTAATGAGTTAGATAAAAAATTCGGAAAAGACAACTACCTCATCTTTCTTAGCGCCGACCACGCTGGTGCACCAACCCCAAGTGCATTAAGCAAACAAAAGGGATCAGCAGGATATTGGAATTCCGATTCATTTGAAATGGCCCTCGAAACACATTTGCAGGAAATCTATGGAACAGGCGATTGGGTGATTAATGAATCCAATCAAAATATATTCTTAAACCGAACATTCATTCGGGAAAAAAAATTAAATCTATTCGAAATTCAAGAGAAAGTTGTTCAGTTTTGTAACAACAATGCAAACATTCAAAGTGCCTATACTGCAACTGCACTAGCGAAAGGAAATCAAACAGATTTCTTTGCACAAAAAGCTCAATTGGGATACTCAAATGAATCTGGTGATGTCATTTATATTCTCAAGCCAAATTTCATGGAATATGGTCCTCAAGGTACCACACACGGATCTCCATTTTCATATGACTCTCATGTTCCATTCATTCTCTACGGAAAGAACATCAGTCACAAAACTTATCAAGGTTTGACACATGTGAGCGACATTGCTCCCACTGTTTGTGCTTATTTAAATATTGGATTTCCGAGTGCTTGTATTGGAAACCCCGTACAACAAATGCTGACATTGAAAAGAAAATGATACAAGTACATCTCAGTGTTCCGCATGTGCATAGAAAAATGGTGCATGTGCAAATCAGATTCACCGCCCCGGTTAAAAACCCTCAATTACAACTTGCATCATGGCGTCCAGGGAGGTACGAGATGGGAAATTTTGCAAAAAACGTGAGTCATGTATTGTGTCTTGAAAATGGAAACACTGCAAAATGGAAAAAAACAGCAAAAGATCAATGGGAAATTGAATGCGAAGCAGGAAGTACAATTGAATTCTCATACAATTACAGCGCACTAGAACTCAATGCAGGAAGCACCTATGCTAACAGCAAAATGCTCTATGTGAATCCCGTGAATTGCATTGCATTCCTACCTCAAAATTTAGATGAAAGTTATGAATTGAATATCGTAGGAAATTATAATTTCCTTTCAACCGGCATTCAATCCAATGGCTTACAATTTCATGCTAAAAACTTCGATGAACTAGCAGACACTCCATTTGTGGCGTGCTACGAAAGAGAGGTTCTTTCATTCATTCAAGACAGCATCCATTTCGAAGTTCATTTTTTTGGAGAATCTACACTCGATAAACATGTACTTCTGGAACAAATTAAAAAATACACTGCGTTACAAATTGATATTTTCAGAGGATTTCCTGAGCCTTTGGAAAGATACGCTTACCTTTTACACTTCACACCACATTTCATGCACCATGGCGTTGAACACACAACGTCTACTGTCATTGCAATGGGACCAGGTGATTCATTTGAAAGAATAGAAAAGCACAATGAACTTTTGGCCATATGTTCACATGAACTTTTTCATACATGGAACGTAAAAACTCTTCGTCCAAAAGACATGGTTCCTTATGATTTCACCCGAGAAAACTACTCGCAACTCGGATATGTAGCTGAGGGTGTTACCACCTATTACGGTGATTTATGCCTCATACGATCTGGCATTTGGAATCTTGAAAACTGGAAACTAAGTTGCGAAGATTGGTTAAACAACCATCACAAAAATTACGGACGTTTCTCATACAGCATTGCTGATAGTAGCATAGATACATGGCTAGATGGATACAACGCCGGTGTTCCGTGGAGAAAAGTTAGCATTTACAACGAAGGCGCATTACTGACTATGTACCTTGACCTCTTGATTTTGTTGCACTCCAATGGCGAAAAATCAATGGATGATGTGATGAATTCTCTTTTCGAAAAACATGCTCTTCCACACGGAAATGGATATTCTGCCAATGAGTACTGGGATACCATTGCCCATTTCGGAATTGCAAATGCGAATGAAATAAGAGAAGCCATGGCAGAGTCTCCCTGTGACTTCTCAAAATACCTAGAAGATCTTTTTAAGGACTTTGGTGTAATTCTTTCATGGAAAAATTCAATTCAACCCACCGAACATTTATTCGGTTTCTCAGTTGATATTTCGCAAGAAAAATCAATAATAACATCAGTCGCTCCCCACTCAGCGGCAGATTGGGGAGGACTTTGGTACGATGATGAGATCATTGAAGTGGATGGCATATCGGTGTCTAAAAATGTTCAATTCCTTCTAGAAAATTCAAAGCAAGCCAACATTCGTTTCGTAAGAAATAAAGTTGAGATTGAAACAGAAATACATTTCGACCCCGAAAGACCAACCATTCAGAAGGCCGAAATTTTGTGGCCAAATGAACCAAATGCATTATTTAAAAGTTGGATTGGTCAACGTTTTAAATAGAATGTGCCCTCATGAGTTACAAATTCACCCGTAACGGCATTCATATACTCAACCGTGTAAAAATAAGTTCCTGTATTTAAATCTGCTGGATCCCATGACCCCATTACATCATTGAATTCACCTTGTTGATGTCCCCATCGGGTGAAGATTTTACAAGAGAAGTCATTAAATGCAGGCACAACAAGTGTATTTGCAGGAAGTAATCGAAAATCGTCATTTACACCGTCACCATCGGCCGTTATGATATTGGGGAAAATCAATTCAACTGTGGAAATAAGCAAGGGCAAAGTAAATTCTTCTTCACATGCTGATGTATTTATGGTCAGGATCACTGAACCAACAAGATCATTCAAATAGGTATAATTCGACTGTTCGTTGCTAGTAGTAATATCAGAGCCTCCATCTCCTGGCGTCCAAGTATAAGTCTCTCCCAGTCCATTACTACCAGTATGAAACTCCCATGTGAAGGGGTCACCGTCATTTGAGTCGAATATGGTTGGATTAGCAACTATACTCTCTACGTTAATGATATAAGAAGCATTCCCTTGGCATCCGTTTACATCTGTGCCTATGACAGAATAAGTGGTTGTGGTGTTCGGTGTAAATTCAATTGAATTGTTGTTCAATCCTCCCGGCTGCCAAACATAATTCAAGGCACCTACGGCAGTCAAGAATGATGATTCACCAGCACAAATTAAATTGTCGCCAGAAATAGAAATAGCCGGATTCGTATACACAGCAACATTTACCTGATCTGTGTTCACACATCCGTTGCTATCTGAACCCGTGACTGTAAATACCGAAGGCCCATTGACTGAAGCGGTCACCGTATTTCCAGTAGTAATATTCAAACCGGCTGATGGTGACCAAATATATGTAGTACCTCCAGTTGCAGTAATTGATACCGATTGACCTTGACAATGAGCTACGTCTGGACCTGCATTAATTGCAGGCAATGGATAAATTTGTATCGCTTGGTTTGCCGATGCTGGACATTGACCAGCTATAGAATAGAACAAAGTAATGGTTTCAGAACCATTTGGAACCAGCACCCCATTGACTACTGATGCATTTCCATTCACGGTCCAAGTTCCCCCAATGGGACTTGCATTTAGAGTGGTAGTTGTATTACTGACACAAATTCCATCTGGATTATTTAAATTAATAATAGGAGTCGTGAACACATCTATAGAAGAAGATTGAGTCACTGTACATACCCCGTCAGAATACACGTAAGTTGCTACGGTTGGGTTTGATCCAAGAGCCGGGGTATAATTCCCGAATGAATCAATACCTGAACCGGACCAAGTGCCTCCGCTAGGCGACGGATTAAATGCAATTGGTGTGTCTGTATTGCACACATATGCAGGACAATTCAATGAAACGAATGGCGCATCTTGAACAACAACATCCTCAGAGACGCTGCATGTATTTGTAGCATCGGAATAAGAAATACTATACGTACCTGAAACATTTTGACTGAAAGATCCATTCGAATTTATTCCAGAACCTGACCATATACCACCCGTTGGAGCAGCAGATAAATTCAACAATGCGCCTGCACAAACCGGTACGTTTCCTGTGATAAGCGGAACAGCAATTACCTCTATTGTTTGTGTCACGCTCGCATCACAATTCGCAGTTGAAAAGGTGTAAGTATAATTAGCCTGACCAACAGGCAATATTGTGGGATCAATAGAACCATTTGCGTTCGCTGCACCACTCCAAATGCCACCAGGCGTGCTTGTTACAACTGATACAGGTAAGGCATTTTGACAAATAGTATTCGGAGCGTCTAGGGTAATTTGGGGTGCATATTCAATTGTAATTTGAAAAGACATACTGCGCCCGATGCAACCATTCAAGGTTGGTGAATAGATAATTGTGGCACTTCCCACTTGACCAATAAATGGAGGGACATCACCATTTCCACTCAAAGGCAGACCAATGGAAGCGTTGGAGTTATTCCAATTTACTTGTGATGCCGGATTCGAGGGAAATACAATGGAAGGAACAGTTGACCCTTCACACAATGAAATATCTTCGACTTGACTTGTAATAGGTGTTGGACTAACTGTAATATTGAAATTTGACGGAGCACCTGCACAGCCGTTTAATACTGGTAAAACCGTTACGCTCGATGTTACAGATTGACCTAACGCATTTGCAATAAAAACCGGAATATTTCCAAAACCAGATAAACCTAAACCTATAGCTCCATCGGAATTATTCCAATTCATTATTGCTCCTGGAGGTGTTGAAACAAATGCTGGAATATATACATTTTCGCCTGAACAAGCACTAACATTTGAAATTGAAGTTAAAACAGGATTATCGGTGATTGTAACTGTCGTAGACCCCGAGCAGGTGGCTGTTCCAGTTGCGGTCACAGTGTATGTCCCTGACATTAATCCAGTTGTTCCCGCAAGAACAACGTTTTGTCCACTCGCCGAATAACCGTTCGGTCCGGTCCATGTATAATTCGCAGCACCAACTACAGCACTTGCATTTAAAACAACAGGATTTCCAGAACAAACGTTTCCACTGTTCGATGCATTAACTGTGCATTGAGGCAAACAAGAAGCTGGAGCTGTAATGGTCTGATTCAGGGCACAAAGAACATCTGCGCTGAAGGCTGCTGTAATGGTGCATGGGGCACCATTTGACGGTAATCCACTGAGGGTATATGTCATTGGACTCACCCAAGGTGCGGGAATATTCACACTTCCTCCGCAAGAAGAGCTCACAATTAAGGTTCCGCTCGCAGGTGGATTTGTAAATGTGATTGTACCTGTCACGTCATAGGTATTTGTTGCAGGATTACAAGTACCCGGACTAGCTGTTAATGCTGTCATATTGCAAAGAATATTGCAATTGGTTGTTGCTGTACCACCGCTTTGGTTAAACGTAATGTTGGTCGCTTGATTGGAGAAATTTGTTATTACTAAAATGTAATACTGACCTGCTACTGCATTGCCAATGGTAGCTGTTTCTGTCGCAGCAATTGAATACGAGCAACTAATTGGAGCACCCGTCAATTGACTGCATACACCTGTAATGCTTGCAAACGGACCCCATAAAGCAAAATCTATATCAACTCCAGCAGTGCTTGCCATTGAAATGGTTAAAGGCCCACCGTTTTGAATTTGCATGTAGTACCAGGCCGGATTGGGACTTGTAAATAAGCATCCATAATTGGGTCCCGCCTGGGCTGTTGTATTCTGCGCGGCTGGGAACGTATAAGTTGTACCTGTACAAAAAGGCTGAGCGCCAGCACACAATCCAGATGCCGGCAGTGGTGGTGGTGGCGGTGGTGGTGGTGTTCCGCATCCAACAGTCGCGGTCCAACCCGCATAATTGACACTCCCATCTGAAGTAAAAACAAATGTTAAACATGTGGTTGCTCCGGTTATAGTGCCTGGCGAATTGCCTCCAGTGTATGTTCCAATCAACGGAGACGCTGTACTTGGACCGTTGTAGATGTATAAATAATCCCAATTGTTCTCCAGCGTGATAGATGAAAATTGTGCGTATATGTTTTGTCCGTTTGAAGTGCAAAAGGTCATAGTGTAGTTTGATCCGTTGGCATAATTCCCTGATAATCCCCCAGGATCATAAAAACTAACAGGGGTGCCACACGGTATGCTCACCGTAGTGTTTGACATGTTGTAGGTTTGAGCTTCCGAAATGAAAGCTATGCATAACACTGTAAGAGATAACAGAAAAGTTTTCATGTCATAAGGTTAAGGTGTGGTGAATTTACGAAAAAATAAAAAAGGGGAACATCTGCTCCCCTTTTTTCTCTAAAGAATATAACTATTACTTTTTCTCGTCTTTAACTTCTTCAAAATCTACGTCGGTCACTTCACCATCAGCACCTCCTGTAGATTCACCTCCTGGTGTAGAATTACCTGAAGTATTGTTATACATTTCGGCGCTTGCAGCTTGGAACGTCGCATTCAACGCATCCATTGTAGAGCGAATTGACTCTAAGTTTTTCTCTGCATGCGCTTTCTTCAACTCTGCAACCTGATTTTCAATTTCGCCCTTTTTGTCTGCAGGAAGTTTATCTCCAAATTCTTTCAATTGCTTTTCAACTTGGAATATTAAACTATCTGCTTGGTTTACCAAATCGGCTTCCTCTTTGAACTTTTTGTCGGTTTCAGCATTCATCTCTGCTTCTCGCTTCATTTTTTCAATGTCCTCTTTACTTAAACCAGAAGATGCTTCAATTCGAATGCTTTGCAATTTGTTGGTTGCCTTATCCATAGCTGAAACGTTTATGATTCCGTTGGCATCGATATCGAAAATGACCTCAACTTGTGGAACCCCACGTGGCGCTGGTGGAATACCATCGAGGTGGAATCGACCAATGGTTCTGTTATCCTTCGCCATAGCTCTTTCTCCTTGTAAGACATGGATTTCCACACTTGGTTGGTTATCGCTTGCTGTAGAAAACACCTCGGATTTCTTCGTTGGAATGGTGGTATTCGCATCTATTAGTTTAGTAAAAACTCCACCCATGGTCTCAATACCAAGAGACAGTGGTGTAACATCTAATAGCAATACATCTTTCACCTCACCAGTCAAAACACCACCTTGTATAGCTGCGCCTACAGCTACTACTTCATCTGGATTCACACCTTTACTTGGTTCCTTTCCGAAGTATTTTTTAACTGCGTCTTGCACCGCTGGAATTCGAGTAGAACCACCAACTAAAATGATTTCGTTGATATCATTCACACCAAGACCTGCATTCTTCAATGCGCTGGTGCATGGTGCAATTGTTCGTTGTACCAGAGAATCTGCCAATTGCTCAAATTTTGCACGTGAAAGCGTTTTAACCAAGTGCTTTGGTATTCCATCAACGGGCATGATATAGGGCAAATTTATTTCTGTACTTGTGGTACTTGACAATTCAATCTTCGCTTTTTCAGCAGCCTCTTTCAAACGTTGAAGTGCCATTGGATCCTTTGTCAAATCAATATTGCCATTCTCATTCTTAAATTCCTGAACCAACCAATCAATAATTACTTGGTCGAAATCATCACCCCCTAAGTGGGTGTCACCGTCTGTTGACAATACTTCAAAAACACCATCTCCTAGTTCTAGAACGGAAACATCATGTGTTCCACCGCCACAGTCGAAAACCACAATCTTCATCTCTTGTGATTTCTTATCTAAACCATAAGCCAAGGCTGCCGCAGTTGGCTCATTGATAATACGCTTCACCTTTAACCCCGCAATTTCACCTGCTTCTTTTGTTGCTTGTCTTTGAGCATCATTGAAATATGCAGGAACAGTAATTACAGCCTCTGAAACTTCTTGACCCAAATAGTCTTCTGCCGTTTTCTTCATCTTCTGAAGAATCATTGCAGAAATCTCCTGTGGCGTGTACATGCGATCATCAATCTTCACTCGAGGAGTATTGTTATCTCCTTTAACCACAGCATAAGGAACACGCGTGGCTTCTCTCTCAGACTCTGAATAACTAGAGCCAATGAATCGTTTAATACTAAAAATAGTTTTCGTTGGATTTGTAATGGCCTGACGCTTTGCAGGATCCCCTACTTTGCGCTCGCCACCTTCAACAAATGCTACAATTGATGGAGTTGTTCTTTTACCCTCGCTATTCGCAATAACAACGGGTTCATTTCCTTCCATCACAGATACACACGAGTTGGTAGTACCTAAGTCAATTCCAATTATTTTACTCATAATCTAATTTTTTCTGATTTTGTTTCCACGCCCATTTCAATGATGAGACCAATTCAGAATTCAATTGAAAATATGACAGAAATGTCATAATTCACTGACATCTACCTTGGCCAGCGCAAGGTAAAATGTTCTTTTTTCATGCGTCCATTCAGAAAAATGACACCGAACCAATAAAAATCTAAGCTAAGTTGAACGCGTGGCTCGGCACAAATGGTTCGCCACGCATTGCGCATACCCGTACTCCAGTAAATATCATCGAAAACAATTACTGAAATCTTTTCATTTTCGATGAGCTCATAAAAAGATCGAAGTGTCGCCTCTTCCGTATGATTTCCATCTACATAAACTAACGTATTCGCAGAACTCTCTTGCATGGCCCTTCCCAACTCTTCCTCAAAAGTGCCCTCAATTTGAATAATATTCGAAGCATGAAAATTCTCAAATGATTTTCGAGCGTAAGCAGTGTGAGTTGGATCGGCTTCAATTGTTATTAAATGGGCCCTATCTGTTAACGCCGTTGAAAGATAAAGCGTGCCAATTCCGAGATGTGTTCCCAACTCAATAACCGCATTCGGCTGTATGTGTTCAACAAGCAAATGCATGACCTCGCCCTTCCACTCGGGCATTCCCGCAGAGTTCACCGCTTTTGAAATGGTTCTGTCTTTTTTCAACTTCCTGCTACCCGCACCGAAATCAAGAGCTTCGTATGAAGAAAAATTGGTTAAATATGATTTTCGAATCTCTTCAATTTGACTCCAAATAGCCCTTTTCTGATTTCGAACTAAAACCTCGGTAATCAATTTGAAAACAAACGGAGAATGCACTCCGTGCGGACCAAGACCCTTAAACAAATGTCTTACGTACGATCCAACAAGCATTAATCTTTTCTATTTTCTAGATTTTCAACGCGCTCAAGCAATTTGGGCAGTTTTCGGTATATGATATACGCCTTTTTGAAGTCCATAATATCCAATGAAGGTGACCCTTGTACAATACTTCCTTCTTTCAATATGGAAGCACTAATTCCGCTTTGAGCCGCAATTTTTACTCCGTTCGCAATAGACAAATGACCCGCAATTCCAACTTGCCCACCAATCATGCAGTTCTCACCAATCTTCACACTTCCTGCTATACCGGTTTGAGCTGCAATTACCGTGTTTTTTCCAATTTCAACGTTGTGTGCAATTTGAATTAAGTTGTCTAACTTAACTCCTTCTCGCACAACGGTAGACCCCAGAGTTGCACGGTCTATTGATGTATTTGCGCCAACTTCCACTCGATTTTCTAAAATTACATTTCCAATCTGCGGCACT
>VGFR01000053.1 GCA_016868835.1 Bacteroidota bacterium
AACCCATTGATTTTTTTGGTGGAAACAATAGGGTTAATAACGAAATAACCACAAATAAGGGACCTACAAGAATTAATGGAAACATGATAAATAAGCAATTCCAGCAAAGAAACAAAAATATCATCAATAAAAAAGCCTCTTAGATTTAAGAGGCTTTTTTACTTCAGCGGTCCGGACGGGACTCGAACCCGCGACCCCATGCGTGACAGGCATGTATTCTAACCAACTGAACTACCGGACCGTTTTCTCTTTCTTCAAAGAGGTTGCAAATATAGGGCGTATTCTTATCATTGCAAATGAATTTATACTTTTTTTCTATTCCCGAATTCCTTGTGACAAACAACCATTGGCTTCAATGGTGACTGTACCACTCCAGTTGTATTTCGAGTCAGACGCTTTGTAGTTGTAGGTTCCGGCAGGTAAACGAACAACCAACGTTCCATCATCACCGCATGATGGAGAATAATTCTGATCTTCGAAATACTGATCCAATTTCCCAACATAAATTCCTTCAATGTAGAATGACACGTCTCCTGATCCACCATAATGTGAATAGAAACTTACCGTTCCTTCGGTATCGGCCTTTTCATATAAATCCCAATCCACTTCATCATTGGTTACACGTTTGAAAGATGCCATGTCCAATTCAGTAATACAAAATTGTCCATCTTCGCATGTTCCTTCAATCAAATCAAAAGAAGTTACTGAACCTGGAATACGATCGAAACATACCAAGAATGGACTTTCAGAGCCCCTGTAAATCCAACGCGGATCGTTTTCATCTGTTGGCAAATCGGTATAATTCGCATAGTATTTTTTTCCACTTACTCTGTCAATCAACGTGTATTCCTTCATGTAAATAGAAGTATACCTACCTGCATAATCTTCAGCCACCGTGTAGGTAAAATAGAAGCATGTCTGCTCTTCCCAACTGGCCATATAATCTAAAACCAGCTCAGGTTTGTTACCTGGGAACATGTTAATTTCATAAGTAGCATCCTCACCAGAATACGTCTCATCGGTAGTTAAATCAATATATTCGCCGCCAAGTGCCAGTAAATTCATTAACGGTTGCGGTTCGGAATTCATAAAATCCAAAAGCAATTGTAAGTAAGATCTTGGAACCGCAAAATTGATATTTTGTCCTTCGGTATATTGACTCACTGAGACACCGATTAATTCACCTTTTCCATTCATTACCGGACCACCGCTTGACCCCGGGGAAATGGGTGCGGTCATTTGTATATGCTTGATTCCGTCGAAATCACGCAAGCCACTAACAATGCCATCTGAAATGGTAGCTGGTAAACCTTTGGGGCTTCCCATGACAAACACCTTTTCTCCTGGAGTTGGTGAACCACTCGCCATTGTAATTTTTGGTTTATCTAAGCCTACAACATGCAATAACACCAAATCTGCTTTTTGATCAACCCCCACGTAACCATCAATTTCATATCGGGTTTGACTGTTACTTAAAAAACAATTGGCTGTTACAGCACCCTCAATGACATGATAATTGGAGGCAATTACATTTGGAGCAACAAAAAATCCGGAACCAATGCCCAATTCGGTTTCAATAGTTACCGTAGAGCCTACTGTATTTTTATAAATGACAGTTGCATCTTGACCAAGTGCATTCAATATAAATACTACTAGCAGAACAAAGCAAGAACTTATTTTTTTCATGATGAATAAGAAATTTCATCACGAATATAATCAAGCTATTTGCACTCCACTTTCATTCAATGAAATTCGTAGCTGTTTATTTCTGAACAACACGTTGAAGGTTAGACTCTTCCATTTTTTCGGTAACAAGGTGTGTTCAAAAACCAATTCTCCGTTTTTCACACGCATTCCACCAAAACCCATAACTACAGACATCCATGTACCAGCCATAGATGTAATGTGTAAGCCTTCATGTGCCTCATGGTTGTAATCATCAATATCCAATCTTGAGGTTCTTACATACATTTCGTAGGCCTTATCTTCATAACCCAACTTCGCTGCTAGTATGGCATGGACACAAGGCGATAAGCTGGATTCGTGAACCGTCTTTGGCTCGTAAAAATCAAAATTGGCTTTGAGTTCTTCCATGGTAAAGTCTTCTTCAAAAAAGAAAAACCCTTGCAATACATCTGCTTGCTTGATGAATATGCTGCGCAGAATACGATCCCAGCTCCAATGCTGGTTAATGGGGCGTTCCTCTAATTTTAAATCGGCAATACTCAATTGCTCTTTATCCATGAATCCGTCTTGCTGCAAAAAGATGATACTATTTTCAAACTTGGGGTAATACATGTTGTCAATCCGTGTTTGCCATGCAGCATTCTCAGCTTGAAAGTCCAAATTCCACTTCTTACACTTTTCATTGAACAAGGTGGCATTTTCTGACTGAAGCTTCTCCCCTACTTCTTTGGTGTATTTCATGCACCAAGCTGCTATGTAATTCGTGTAAAAGTTGTTGTTTACATTGTTCTCATATTCATTCGGCCCCGTTACTCCAAGCATAACGTAGGCTTGTTTCGCATCTGACCAATTGACCCGTTGCGACCAAAATCTGGCAATTCCCAATAACACATCAAATCCACATTCACCCAAGTGTGCCTCATCTCCAGTGTATTTCACATAGTTATAAATGGCATAAGCAATGGCTCCGTTTCTGTGAATTTCTTCGAAGGTAATTTCCCATTCGTTGTGACACTCTTCTCCATTCATGGTTACCATGGGATACAAAGCCGCTCCATTCGTGAATCCCAATTTCTCTGCATTTTCAATGGCTTTATCCAATTGTGTATATCGGTAAACCAAGAGTTGTTTGGCCACGTGCGATTGTCGTGTACTTTGATAGAAAGGAAGGCAATACGCCTCAGTGTCCCAATAAGTAGACCCACCGTATTTTTCTCCGGTAAATCCCTTCGGACCAATATTTAATCGTGCATCTTGACCGGTATAGGTTTGATTGAGATGGAAAATATTGAAACGAATACCTTGTTGCGCTTCGTCATCACCTTCAATGCAAATGTCACCGAGTTCCCAAATTTTACCCCATGCTTGAATGTGCGCTGAACGCAATTCTTCGTATCCTACAACTGCAGCTTGTTGTGCCTTGTTGGAGGCTATTTGAGAGAGCGATTCAACTTGTTCATTCAACGAACTTACAATGGATACGTATTTATGAAAGACGACAGACTCGCCCGATTGGATTTGAATTTTTGTAGTTGACTCAACCCGATGTGCGTTTTGAGTTGCAGTCCAATTTGAATTTTTACTATCATGAACTTCCATGGCCCATGCCACTTGAAAACCTGTCTTCAACGTTTCAGCTTGAACCGAACCCGTGTTCTCATTTGCCTGTGAACGAATGCTTTTCCAAAATAACTCATCATAATTGCTATCGTGATTTCGAACTTCAGCTTCGATAAACGTGTTAACAAAAAGAACCACATCTTCATCTAAAGCCTTTACCTCGTAACGAATAGCTGCAAGATCATCATTGGCCATGCTACAGAATCTTTCAGCAACTACTTGAATTCTTTTTCCGTAAGGAGAAGTTGCAATAAACGAACGTTGAAGTAAGCCCTGCTTCATATCCAATACACGTTCAAAGGACTCAACATTCCATATATTCAAGTCAAGGATTTCGTCATTTACATGAATACTTAAGCCGATCCAATTTGCTGAATTTAAAACTTTGGCGAAGTACTCAGGATAACCATTCTTCCACCACCCCACACGTGTTTTGTCTGGATAATAAACACCCGCTATGTAACTACCATGTAAACTTGGACCAGAGAAGTCTTCTTCATGATTTGCACGTTGACCAAATTTACCATTCCCAATGCTGAAGATACTTTCAGAGCTTCTTTGCAAATGGGAATGAAAGGAATCTTCAATGATTTTCCACGGGTCTGTTTTCAAATATTTTATCATAGCTCTTGCAATTCGTGAGAATGCAAAGTAAAGAAAGTGTACTTCTTACACCAAGTAAAAAATGTTCACATTTCGAATTGAATGGCCCAAGCAGTGGCCTCATAAATGGCCCTTTTTGCGTCTAATCGTTCATTGGATTTCGCGCCACCAAGTACCACATGATTCGTTTCATTAAATTGAGGTGGCAGAGTAGACTCTTGACCTGTGCAGTTTATAACGGCTGCAGGTTGCAGCATTTCGGTGATATCACCTTTTGTCATATAAAAGGCGCCATCACGAATTTCCATGTTTGAAACGTGTGAATGAATTTGAGTGCCCAATTCGGCCAGTTCTGTGCGGTGCGACCATACGGTTGTCTTTCCCAATTTGAATCCTAACTTTTTTCCTGATCGTTGAACGAAATGAATTTTTCTTTTCGCCACTCGCAAAATTTTTTCTTTGAGTGCGCCAGGGAAATTTAGAGAATCATCAACTCCCCAATGGTTTTGGTAATCCGTTATTCCCTCTTGTTCTGAACCCAAGAGACTTGCCACATCCATAGCAATTCCTCCAGAACCTACAATAACTATTTCTTTCCCAAGTGATGATTCTTGCTCAATGGCCTCAATGTAGTTTAACACGGGAATGGAATAATCTGATTTCAATGAATTCAATTCTTTGGGAACAACGCCAGTTGTTATTACATGAAAGTCAAAAGCCTTTTCAAGCCATGCAGATTCGCTGCAATTGAGATGAATGGGAATATGCAGTGCTTTCAATTCTTCAGCATAATACCGAAGTGTCTCGTTCATTTCTTCCTTCCCCGGAATTTGGGCTGCCCATTTAAATTGTCCTCCAATGGCATTCGACTTTTCAAACACTTCCACCTGAAACCCACGTTGACTCAAGGTAATGGCAGCTGCGCATCCAGCAACTCCGGCTCCAATGATTGCAATTCGTTTTGTATTTTTTGTAGGAATAATTTTCCAAGTCAGTTCTCTCGCAGCAAACGGATTTACAAGACATGATGCTGTTTCACCCGAAAAAATTTGATCCAAGCAAGCTTGATTGCATGCAATGCAGGTGTTGATGCGATGAGCATTTCCCGTTCTAGCCTTTTTTACAAACTGCGGATCGGCCAACAGGGGTCGAGCTAAGCTAACAAAATCGGCCTTCCCACTTGAAATAATTTCCTCTGCTAACTCGGGTGTATTGATGCGATTCGTTGCTGACACTGGAATGGAAACGTGTGATTTCAACCACGCTGCAGCCCAAGAATATGCTCCTCTTGGAACACGCATACCAATGGTTGGAATGCGTGCTTCGTGCCAACCAATACCAGTATTAAATATATGAACCCCCTCTTTTTCAAGGGCCTTGGCTAGGAAAACAATCTCTTCTTTTGAACTTCCGTTTTCAACCAAGTCAGCAATGGAAATACGAAATATAAGAATGAAATTTTCGGATACCGCGGCTTTGATAGCCCGCACAATTTCTATGGCGAATCGCATTCTATTTTCCATTGAACCGCCATATGCATCTGTTCGCTGGTTGGTTCTTGGTGAAATGAATTGATTGATCAAATACCCCTCACTTCCCATGATTTCCACACCATCATAATTTGCTTGCTCTGCAAGTTGAGCGCAATGAGCAAAATCTGAAACAGTCAATTGAATTTCTTCAATTGTGAGTGCTCTGGGCGTGTAAATATTGATGGGTGCTTGAATGGCAGAGGCGCTTACGCATTGGTCATGAACACCATATCTGCCTGCGTGCAAAATTTGAAGTGCTATTTTTCCATCTGCATCGTGCACCGCCTTGGTTATGATTTTGTGCTTGTCAATTAGCGAAGGGTCTTGGAACATGATGGCTCCAGGCCACAATTGACCTTGAACATTTGGAGAAACACCACCGGTAATAATCAAGGCCACTTCGCCCTTGGCTCTTTCTGCATAATAGGCAGCCATAGCTTCGAATCCATTGGGGAGCTCTTCCAAACCGGTATGCATGGATCCCATGATGTAGCGGTTTCGCAATGTCTGATTGGCTATGGTTAAAGAAGTAAGGGTGCTGCTCATATGCCTGCGAATGTATGAGAAATCTTCTTCAATGAACAAGAAGCAATTTCTATTACTTTTGAAAGTGTATTTTTCACACGAAGTATGACAAGCAAGGGAATAAAACCAAAAATTGAAACACAAGGCATGGATATTTCCGTGGATTGTGTGGTATTTGGATTTGATAACGATCAACTGAAGGTGTTGCTCATTGAGCAGAAGCAACCCATAGATACATCTATTAAAACGCAGAAAGCCGTACCTGGTGATTTGGTCATGGATAATGAAAGTCTAGATGAAGCGGCTGCCCGAATCTTGAAAGAGCTCACCTCATTAAAAGGCATTTATTTAAAGCAGTTTTTTGCGTTTGGTGATCCCAATCGTGTTCGTGGTCTAAAAGATCAACAGTGGTTGCGAACTTTCCGCGTAAATCCGGAAAGGCGCGTATTAACGGTTGGATACTACTCCTTGGTTAAGCTTTCTGAATTTAAACCAAAAGCCGCCAATTTTGCGGGAAATGCATATTGGGTTGATGTTTACAACATACCATCGCTAGCCTTCGACCACAATGAAATAGTACACAAAGCCTTGCTGATGTTACGACATGAACTTATGGCAGACCACATTGGCTTCGAGCTTTTACCTGAAAAATTCACTTTGTCGCAATTGCAGAAATTGTATGAAATCATACTCGATAAAAAATTAGACAAGCGCAATTTCAGAAAAAACATTTTAAGAACTGAAACACTTACACCACTAAAAGAAAAGCAGCAAGGAGTTCTGCACAAACCTGCGCAACTTTTTAAACGAAAGTTGAAATGAGAATCACGGCTGTGCTTTTCACTTTATTTCTTGCCATTCAAGGCACTGCTCAACTGCCTGAATGGGGAATGGGCTTTTTGCAAGATGAAGTTGCAACAATTCATGTAAGCATAGATATGGATACCTTGTCGGCCCTTGAAGATCCTGCCAATTGGGGAAATTCACACGAATTTCCTTGCAATTTGGTATATACTACTGCAACCGGATTTTCTGGATATAACCAAGTGGGTATTCGGTTGCGAGGCAACACCTCATTGGCGGCTCAAAAAAAATCATTCAAATTAAAATTCGATAAATTTACACCTCAGTCGTTTTACGGTTTGAAGGAAGTGAATCTCATTGCGAATCAAAATGACCCAAGTTTACTTCGCACAAAATTGTGTTGGGATTTTTTCAGAGAAGCAAGAATTCCTGGAGCTCGCGTGTCGTATGTTCGGTTATACATCAACAATTTGTACGCGGGATTGTATGTGAATGTGGAGCAGATTGACGAAACATTTGCTGATACCTATTTCGATGACGGATCAGAAAATCTTTGGAAGTGTTTGTGGGGAAGTGACTTGGCTTTTCAGGGTACGAACCCAGAAGCATACGCTGATGACAATTACAATTTAATTGAAAATGAGGATCAACAAGACTTTTCAGTCTTGGCCAATTTCGTTACCAAGCTGAATCAAACTTCGCTCATTAATCTACCTTGTGAAATTGAGCGTATTTTCAATGTTCATGATTACCTGAAAATCATGGCTGTTGATGTGCTCATTGGAAATTGGGATGGATACATTTTCAACAAAAACAATTACTACTTGTATCAGAATGAAAATACTGGCTTGTTGGAATACATTCCTTATGATTTAGACAACACATTGGGAATTGATTGGGTAGGAATTGATTGGGGTTCACGGGCCGTTTATTCGTGGAATGGAAACAGCACACGTCCTTTGTTTACACGCTTGCTGCAAGTTCCGGGGTACAGGAATGAATTTACAAATTACCTGCACGAATTGCAAAGTCTTTATTTCAATGCCCCCCAGGTATCACAACGCGCATTGAATTTCCAAAATTTAATTGCAACCGCTGCAATTGAAGATCCATTTCGTGAACTTGATTTTGGATTTACAAGTGATGACTTTTTAAATGCCATAGATGAAGCATGGGGAAATCATGTTGACTATGGTATTGCTGAATATGTTGATACTCGCTGGAATACCGCGGTGGTTCAATTGGATGACGTTCAGCCCTATGTGAGTATACACAACGTGAGGGGCCAACTTCAAAATGACAGTCTGCTGGTTACTTATCTGGCGAATACATTGCCTTCAGAGCATACCGTGGTTTACAGAAACATTTTAACCAATGTGTGGAACACCTTGCCTACTTCGATAGAAATAGGACCCGGACCATTGAATGAGAAAAAATACTTTTCTTCCATATTACTTCCAACGGACAGCGTGAACATTGTTGTTGGTGTTATACCCAATGCTTGGCTCAATAGCATTGATGACCATGATTGCAATTTTCGTTATGTTTTTGGTCAGCTGAGTTCAACACCTATTGTGATTAATGAAATTGCACCTGCAGGAACATTAAACGCAACCGATGCAGATGGCAATTCAGATTGGATTGAATTATATAACGCCGGAACTACAGCCGTTAACTTGAAATCGAAATTCATTAGTGATGACATTTCAAATCCAAACAAATGGCGACTGCCCGATGTGACCCTGGACCCCGGAGATTATTATTTACTGTGGGCCGATGATCAGTATGAACAAGGCGTAAACCACTTGGGATTTAAGTTGAACAATACCACTGAAGAAGTTTCATTAGCCGAATTTCAGAGTTATGCCATTCGATACATTGATTCTACACATTATGAAAACATTGCGTTTAATGAGACTTGGGGAAGGTATTCAGATGGTGAATTGCCTTGGATTGAATTTTCGAACACCACACCAGATGCTTCAAACTTGTATATAACTGTAGAAGAATTAGAAACTCAGGAAGTACGCGCCTATCCGAATCCAACTCAAAACAGACTTCATTTTTCAGAGAAACTTTCGGGCAGTGTATGTGATATGAATGGCAGCGAAATTCAAAAATTTCAAAATGAATTTAGCCTTGATTTAGAGCACTTGTCATCTGGGATTTACCTCATAAGAACTGAAAAATATCAGTTCAAAGTCGTGAAATTCTGATTCAACTGCGATTGGGCTGTTGTATCTTGCGCTCATGTATTATAGCGATTATCTACAACTCAACAGCATTCTGAATGCACAAGATTTAGAAAGTGATAAACAAGGCAAGCATGCCCATGATGAAATGTTGTTTATCATCATTCACCAGAGTTATGAATTGTGGTTCAAACAAATTCTATTTGAAACCAAGTCTGTTTACGACATCTTAGCCAAAGAAGAAATCAATGACAATAGTCCTGAACTTCAAGTTGCCGTTAACCGATTACACCGTGTAACAGAGATTTTACGGGTGCTGGTAGATAAAGTGACCATACTTGAGACCATGTCGGCTCAAGATTTTCTTGATTTCAGAGATTTATTAAGACCTGCTTCTGGATTCCAAAGCATGCAATTCAAAGTTTTGGAAACCTTATTGGGTTTGAAAATTGAGGAGCGTCATGGCCAAGAATATTTTACAAGTCAATTGCGTTCCGAAGATGCCAAGAGCATTTACACGCTGGCCAAAGAAACAACACTGCTTCAGTTGGTGAATAACTGGCTTGAGCGCATGCCGTATTTCTCTGAATCATTTTGGCATGAAGGAAATCATTTTTTCGATCATTATCGAGCAGCCTATGCTCAGAGTTTAGGTGAAGGAGAAAAGCAAAACATGCAGGCTTTTGATGAGCTCTTTATGGGAGAAAACTTGGATGGAAGAAAACTGAGCTTAAAAGCCAGACGTGCAGCACTTTTCATTATGCTCTATAGAGATTATCCCATTCTTCAAAATCCATATCGCATCATGAATTTGCTGTTGGATATTGATGAGTTGTTAGCCACCTGGAGATGGAGACATATGAACATGGTGCACAGAATGATTGGCAACAGATCAGGCACTGGCGGAAGCACAGGAAAAGGATATTTAAGAGAGGCTGCAATGAAACATTACATCTTTCAAGAATTTGCTGAGCTCACATCTTTTTTGGTTGAGCGCAGCAAGTTTCCTCAGCTACCTCCTACCCTTGAGGCCAAGTTGGGATTCACGCGTTAGATTCGTTCTAGAACAAGCATGCACCAATTGTCTTTCACCTTTCTTGAAACCTCATTGAATTGAGAAAAGGCTTGAAGTAAATGTGGGACGTCTGTTTCGTAAAACCCGCTGAGCAGTAACTTCGATTTTGGCTTGCAAACTTGTGTGTACGTTTGGCTTTGATTGACCAAGATGTTTCGATTGATGTTCGCCAAAAACACATCTGATTCGACGTTCTTTAGGTGCTCAACCTCGCCAAGTTTAACTTGAATTTTCGAACATCTGTTGCGCTCAATATTTTCAATGGCGTTTTCAAAAGCCCATTGATCAATGTCGATTGCGAGAACATTTTTTGCTCCTAATTTTTCTGCCACTATTGCAAGAACAGCTGTTCCGCTTCCCATATCAACCACCACCTTATCTTTCAAATCAATATCAAAACAAGCCTCGGTCATTAAAAAAGTAGTTGCATGGTGTCCAGTTCCGAAGCTCATTTTGGGTTCAATGATTACATTCAGGACATTCAACTTTTCTTCATGAAAAGGTGCCCGAATGTAACATTTATCTCCTACTGATATAGGGTCAAATTGTGACTCCCATGCGGCGTTCCAATTGATATTGGCTAATTCTTCGGTGGTAAATGAAAACGTAATTTGAGGTATATTCAATTCACGCAATTGCTGTTCCAATGAACTCGACCAATGCTGATTATCAATGTAAGCCTTAAGCCCATCTTCGGTTTCTTCGAAACTATCAAACGCATAATCTGCGAGGATTGCCGTGAGCACATCATTGCCGGGTATAATGGGATTCACTACAAAATGAAATACGGTATATCCCATCTTAAGACTCGTATATGAATTTAAAATCGTCAACTTTCAATGAGGCACCTCCTATAAGACCGCCATCTACATCGGGACAAGCCAGCAACTCCTTTGCATTCGAGGCATTCATACTTCCACCATATAAAATCTTAATTTGCGACGCACAAGTCTGACCGAATGAGCGTTCAATTTCATTTCGAATGAACGCGTGCATCTCTTGAGCTTGAGAGGTTGTTGCCGTGACTCCCGTTCCTATTGCCCAAACAGGCTCATAGGCTATGATCACGTTTTTCATTTGTTCCGAAGTTAAATGACCAAGCACCTCAATGATTTGCTTCTGAATTACGGCTTCATGTTTTTGTTCATTCCGCTCTTCTATTGTCTCTCCAATGCAATAGAGCGCAATAAGATTATTTTCTAAAAGTCTATCTACTTTTTCTTTCAATACAGAAGCGCTTTCAGCGTGGTATTGCCTTCTTTCGCTGTGCCCAACTAAACTGCCCATGATGTGAAGAGACGCTAACATGGAAGCACTTACTTCTCCTGTATAAGCACCTTTTACATGTGCACTAACATCTTGAGCGAAAATAAAAGGATCTACAGCATTTGAGAATGCTGAAAGATAACAGGCTGGAACACACAAGGCAATGGCCTTATCATTATTCTCTATGGCTTGAACATCTCTAAAGAGCTCTTTGGCTTCAATGAAGTTTAAATTCATTTTCCAGTTTCCGGCAATGAGTTTCGTTCTCATGGTTATATGTTTGTTGACGAAGGTACATCGCAAGCAAAAAAAAAGCAGACCGAAGTCTGCTCTTTTTCAACTAAATCCTATTTATTTCTTTATTACACGTATACTTACTGAAGAAACAGTATTGTTCATGTTTAGGAAGTAGATACCTGATTCCAATTCAGCAATGTTGATCTGAAGGAAGTTGTTTCCTGCTGAAACGTTGTTTTGAGAAGACATAACTTTCTTTCCAGTTAAATCATACAAATCTATTTGAATTAGGTCTGACATTTCTTGTCCAAATTCCATATTCAAAATTTCAGAAGTTGGATTTGGGAATACATTCAAATCTGTGAACGCGATATTTTCAGAAACAGATACACTTGCCAAGTTCATTGTGAAGATGTCTGTACAATTGCCATTCGTAGCTGTTAAAGTAACTACATAATCACCACCTGCTGCATAGGTGTAATTGGGATTCGAAGAGGTTGACGTATTTCCGTCACCGAAATTCCAAACATATGAATTTGCATTTGACGAGTTATTCAA
>VGFR01000054.1 GCA_016868835.1 Bacteroidota bacterium
AAAACCAACACGCGTTTTTTATTTCGAAGATGAGACCTACGGTGACCCCAGTGAGTTAAAAAAAGTATACCCCAATTTTGAAATCACAAATCTGCATTGTTCAGACATCTCAAAATCGAAAGTCAATGAAATTCACAAGAAAATTTTAGGTTATGATTTCCATGTTGATCCAACTCAATTCAACGGACTTGCAGTTGAAAAAAGTGAAGTCAACGCTCTGCATGACGGTAAAACCATTGCTTGTCCTATTCCCCCAACAGCCATAAAACCGGACAGTGTTTATCAAATTGTCGTAGACAATGAAACTGAGGACGGTCAATTCGAAGATATACGTGTACCCGTGGTTTTTGGTCAAATACCGCTGGTATACTTGAAATTCAAGTCCACCGAGAAAAGATTCACCAATGACATGCATGCTGCGACTCTTCATGAAACAGATGACATTCTAACACAGGAAGAGCAAACTCAATGTATTGCCTTTGCCGGAGCCATGGGCGCTCAGTTCTGTGAACTCGATGTTTTACGCCACAAAGGAAACGGGAAGATCTATATTATTGATTTAAATAAAACTCCATACGGACCTCCGAGCAAATTACATACGGCATCAAAGGAAATAGCCATTCTTGGAATTTCGAATTCTATCTAAGAAATCACATACGCCATGATTATTATAACTTTACCAAAAATCATTGCACATGAAATCACTTTTACTCACTTTTCTATGTATTGTAAGTGTATCGCTTGATTGCCTTGCGCAGCCCGATTCAGATACTAAAGTCATCAAATTGACCAATGGCAACGAATATATTGGAAAAATCATTTCTGATGATGGCCGTGAAATATTAATAGAAACGAATAATGTTGGAAAGATCTATTTATTGAAAAAAGATGTTCAATCCATCTCTGCATACGACCCCACAGAATTTACAGTATTGAATAATGAAGTTGTAAAATCTACCACTTTTAGCACACGCTACACCTTCACTACCAATGCCCTTCCATTGAAGAAAAAAGATAGCTATTACATGATTAATCTATGGGGGCCAGAATTCCATATGACCATAGCTGACAATTTCAATATTGGAGTCATGTCTACCTGGTTTGCAAGTCCAATTGCACTTGCAGCTAAATATAGTATTCCTACCAAAAACCCCAATGTCAATTTTTCTGTAGGAGAAATTATAGGTTCGGGCGGATACATTGCTCCTGAAATGGTATTGTCACTCTCCTTCGCCAACATTACATTGGGTGATCGCGATAAAAACATCACTTTTGCAGGTGGATATTTGGCTTCGAATCCGAATATTGGATTTGGGAACCCCAGTCATGGACCAATGGGGTCTATTGGCGCACACGTTCGCATCAGTGATAAATCAAGTTTCATTTTTGATTCTATGTTTGGTCAAACAAAAAGAGAGTCAACTGTTTTTGGCGCACCTTCTACTTACACCACCCAGTTTTTTCTTTTTATGCCCGGATTGCGTCTAGAACAAGGTGAGGGCAAAGCCGTTCAATTTTGCATGGCAGGAGCTTCATTCGACGGGAATGTATTTCCATTCCCCTATGTAACTTGGTTCAGAAAACTGTAAAATACTTGTCTCATCCGAATGGCTTTTCTGTAAATAAATTTCAATTAACTTCACGCCAAAATTTGTAGCTATGAAAAAAATATTTTCAATTTTGATACTTGGTATCATTCTTCATGCGGTAGCAAGCGCACAGCCAACCGAGTCGATGCGCGTTATTAAATTGAATAACGGCAATGAATACATTGGCCGCATACTTTCAGACGATGGAAGAGAGATGCTTATTGAAACCAATAGTGTAGGGAAAATCTACGTCCAAAAATCGGAGATTAAATCCATCACAGCTTATGATGAGGAAGACTTTACCGTTCTCAATTCAGAAAAGGTGAAATCTACTTCCTTCAGTACACGTTATACATTTACAACAAACGCTTTGCCCATTAAGAAAAAAGACAACTATTATATGTTGAATTTATGGGGTCCAGAATTTCACGTGGCCGTTGCCGACAATTTCAACATTGGGGTCATGTCGAGTTGGATTGGAAGTCCGCTTGCAGTGGCCGCGAAATACTCTTTTCAAACAAAGAATCCGAAATTGAATTTCTCTGTCGGAGAGATTGCAGGAAGTCTGGGGTATTTTGATTTGAGTGCATATCTTTCCCTCTCTTTTGCTAATGTTACAATTGGAAACCGCGATAAAAACATAACACTTGCGGGTGGATACGGCATTTTTGATTTCAATCAAACGAAAGATTTACCTGGTAAATACACATATACTACCAACCCAAATACATGGATGTATGATCTTTACGAGGTCAATTCTGGAAAATTTTATGACACCATGCCTACTGCTAGAAGGAAAGCAACGAAGGGATTAATTGGTTCGGTTGGTGCCCATATTCGAATCAGCGACAAAGCTTCTTTTATTTTCGATTCCATGTTTGGCTTGATGCATATAGACAATACAACGACTAGTTATCTTTATGAACCCATTCCGGGCACAAATCAAGGCATTTCATACGACCTTGTCCAAGAAAAAAGTAGTGTATCTCCCTTCTTCGTTTTCATGCCTGGCTTGCGTTTAGAGCAAGGAGAGGGAAAAGCGGTGCAGTTTTGTGTTGCAGGCGCTAACGTAGACGGAGGCACATACCCCATTCCTTACGTGACCTGGTTTAGAAAATTATAATTGCACTTCGGAGATTTGATTGGATAGTACCTCATCTGCTTTTCTTCTTACTTTAATGTAATTCGGAGTGAAGCCTGAGATGTTGTTTTCTTCGTCGATGTTCTCCCACAAAACAGGCATGTACATGCCTTTAAAACGCGAGTCGAAAGCCTCGCGTTTTTTTGCGCTTAATAAGCGCAACGTTTTGTTTCTCTCATTCCGCACTTCCATAGGTACCACCTGATCTTTTCGAACAGCAGTCGTGTTTGCCCGCTCACTGTATGTGAAGACATGCAAATAAGTAAAGTCAATTTCCTTCAAAAATTCAACGGTCTCCATAAACAAGGCATCTGTCTCGCCGGGAAACCCAACAATCACATCAATTCCAATTGCAGCATGAGGCATGACTTCACGAATCTTATTCATACGAGCCCGATACAAATCAGTTCTATATCTTCTGCGCATTTCCTTTAACACAGTGTCACTTCCACTTTGCAATGGAACATGGAAATGAGGCATAAAACGCTTCGATTTCGAAACAAATGAAATGATTTCATCTGTCAACAAATTGGGTTCAATACTGGAAATACGATATCGAAACACGCCTTCCAACTCATCTAATTTTTGAATCAATTCATAAAAACTCTCCCCATGGGCTGTACCGAAATCTCCAATATTTACTCCCGTCAAAACAATTTCTTTCGCACCCGCATCTATTGCTTTTTGGGCCTCCATCATGGTTGCTGTAATGTTCGCACTTCTACTCCTACCCCTTGCCAATGGAATGGTGCAAAAGGAACAAAAGTAATTGCATCCGTCTTGCACTTTAAGAAATGTTCGTGTTCGATCCCCCGATGAAAAAGATGGAATAAACTCTTTAACATCTTTAATCTCTCCTGCCGAAACGGTCACTTGCTCCGATTCTGACTCTTGAATAAACTTTAAAAGATTGAATTTCTCATTGGCACCCAAGACCACATTGACCCCTTCAATAGCAGCTATTTCTTCTGGCTTCAATTGGGCATAACACCCAATAACCGCAATAAATACATTCGGATTTGCGCGCTTGGCCTTTCGTACCACATACCTGCATTTCTGATCTGCCTCATCTGTTACACTACACGTATTCAACACCAAAACATCCGGTCCGTCTTCCAATTCTACTCTTCCATACCCATTGGAAATAAAATCTTTGGCCAATGTGCTCGACTCGGAAAAGTTCAACTTGCAACCCAACGTATGAAAAGAAAACGTAGAAAAATCTCTCATGACTTACTCTCCTTTTTCTTCATGGTTCGGATGCGCAATTCCATTACACCTCCCAAAATATCTGTTGGCATATTATGCGTTATGGTATAGGTATATTTCCCATGCCTGAGATACTGCTTGTTCGAATCCAAAATCCGCTCAACATCAACCAAATCGCCACTTGCATCACCCAACAGACCACCGTCTTTGTCTTTTAACTCAATGGTTACGTCTCTGGGTATGGTTACTCCTGTTGGCTGCGTCTCTACAATATGCAACTGAATTTTTTCAAAGCCCATTAAAGGCAATGCATAACGCACATCCAATATCAATTCGCAGGGCTCCGAATTTTCAGTTACTTCTAAAACCAAGATCTTACTCTCGCCTCTTTCCCAAACATAGGGCTCATCAAAAGAAATGGACACACTATTGATAGACGCCTGCTGACAAGACCAACTGAATAGAAATATAAAAAAATAAAAAACTCCTCGCCCTTTCATAATGTAAATTTACAACATGAAGTGAATTGCGAGTCCTACATAATAATTCCGAAATGGCATAGGATTGAAATATCTACCACCAAACCCGTTCACTTGATAAAACGAGGTGTAAACCGTATTGGTTAAATTATTTGAACCGAGGTGAATTCCAATGGACCCCATTAGTCTTCTGTGAACGATTTCACCCAGTCCCTCTGACTCATGGGTCTTTCGATATACCGGCAAATTCAAAAACCAGTCGAGATTAACTACATTCCTTGCGGCTGCCCACTGCGTATTCTGATTGTTCAATGGTGTTTTATCTGACCATTGATGAACCAATTGAAAACCCGTTTTCGCCGCATATCTGTCAAAAATCCAATCTACAGACAAACCGTTATTGAGCTGACACAGCGGCACTCCGGGAAGTCTTTTTCCTTGTGCAACTGTGGCGTATTCAAAGGCCATCCATGTCCCATTGGTCCATATATTCAGCCCCAAATGTTCCGTTTGATAGGCGTAATTCGCTTGCCACTCAAGACCACGTTGGTTCCACCCATTGGAGTTAACAAAACTCCTTGGTAAACCGTCAATAACCGTATCTGCCACAGCAATTGCATTGGAGACCTCTTGCGAATACACTGCAGTGGTGAATTGAAAATCTTGCCAACTTCCTTTCAAACCCATTTCAACACTATTACTGTACTCGCTTGCAAGAGCATTGATGGAGTTGGTATTGTAATCGAACTGTTCAAAAAGACTGGGTGCACTATTCCCTTTGGTCCAATTCCCTGTAGCAAAAAAATGTTTGTTCAATTGATATGCTGCACCGAGGCGGGGATAAATTTTCAATTCGTAGTTTGTCCTTGAATCAAGATCTTGAAAAGGCGGATCGGCAATAAAATTCGTACCACTTAAAACTGTTGGTGTCGCATTTGTTCCTATTGCTCCATGAACATACCATTGGTCCTTTTTCATCAATGACAATTGATTAAAAACGTTCCAATTCAGAGCATAACTCTCAAACACAAATTTCGTTTCTCCAGAAACTCCATTGCTCAGCGTATTTTCGTAGAAGTCTAGATACTCAAATTGCGACTCAGCTCCAATTTGATTTTGCAATGAAATATTTTTTCCAAGATCAAAAATGAGAGCATGAATAAATCGCATCCCCCCACCATAGGACATTTCATTCTTATCTCCCGAAGTATTCGCATTCGTTCCGTAGGCATTCCATTTGTCGGAACTGTATGCATTGGCTGAAAACTGAATGGATTGATTTTTCCATTTTTTATTCAGTGTGTATCCGATCATATCTCTCCACTTGTACACAGAGGTATTGTTTTCAATGGCAAAAGGAACGGCCTGTGTTGGATTGGCATTTACTTGCGAATCAGTGAGTGCTCCGGGCAATCCCCAACCGCCCCTGTAATGCAGAAAAATAAACTTATGATTCGCTTTACCCCTCCAATTCAAATATCCGAGAATATTCTCTCTGTAATTCCATTCCTGCTGTCGGTATCCTCCGGTTGTCTGCGAATTCACCGAAAATCCATAACTCAATTTTTCATACGAACCTTGCGCGTTTATGTATCCTTTTCGATAACCAAAATCTCCAACATCTCCACCCGATGTAACTTGAATGTAATTTCTAGAAATAGCAGGTAATGCAAGTTGAATGACTCCACCGTGTCCACTCCCAAATTGAGGGCCCGCTGGACCTTTTGTCACTTCCATTTGGCTTAAAAAAGATAAATCAAGCATCTCTATTGGAGATTGCCCATCGGGATTTGTTAATGTAATTCCATCAAGATACATTTTCACATTTCTTACCGCAAATGGAGATCGAATAAAGGATCCCCGAATGCTTATTCGAGAACTTCCACCATAACCTCGAGTGTCATATTGCACACCCGCAATGGAATTAAATGCAGATTGCAACGAAGCCCCGTCGAAAGAGAATCGCCCCTCATTTCCAAGAATTACTTTCGAAGTGGAAGTGGTTTGCAACTCAGAGCGAACATTTTCATTTTGACCAATTTGAATGGCCTTAAGTGTATAAAATCCAGCCGGATAAACATACCAATTTTTCCAATTTATATTTGTTGAATCAGCAGTCGGAACACAATTCGGACAATACATGAAATAACCTAAATCAGAAAATTTCAACCCCAAACCGTCACCTACTAACTTAAAGTAACCCTCTTTATTGGTCACCGCCGTATTGCCTCTGAAATCACTTACCTCAAGCCCTACAATTGGCTTCTGAGTGATGGCATCAATTAAATAATTTTCCCATTTGATTTGAGTATTACCAATCAAAGAAATACCTAAAAAAGAACAGCAAAGCATGAGCTTTGCTGTTCTCGAAAAAAATAAATCCATTTTATTGTATTACAAACGTTTTTGAAGTTGTTCCAACAGTTGCATTGCTCACAATAAAATATGAGCCTGCATCCCAATTTTGAACATCTAGGGTCATTGATGTTGCGTTGATTTTTCCCTCTCGAACCAGGCTTCCAGTAAATGAGTATACTTGGAATGTACCTCCCAATTGATTCGCGCTGAATTTCACATTCAATGCGTTCGCTGTTGGATTGGGATATACCATTACATTTTCAGAGGTTTCAATAGATTCTACACCCACCCATGCTTCATTCTTAAATTTCTTAATGATGTTTGGACCACTTCCTGGATACTGAGCTCCATTCAAGGCTACGTATAAAGAGCCGTCATGCGGATTAACACACAAATCACGTAAACGCTTGTTGAAACTTTGAAAGAAAGCATCTGAATTCGTACTTGAACCACTCATATCAGCTGTGGTTGCTGTTAATCCATCCGCACTCAGATGAATAACAGTCATACGCTCGTAACTCGCGTTCAAGCCACCCAATACCGCCATTAATATGCAATTGTTCCATTCAGGAATTGCAGGATGATTATAATATTCCAATCCATTCACCGCTCTGCAAGGTGACCACTCCAATAAAGGTTCTTTCACATTGTTAGCGTTACAGTAATTGATTTCAGCCGTTGTGTTACATGCTCCTTCTACCGTTGGCCAACCATAGTTTCTTCCGGGTTCTATGATGTTCAACTCATCACTGTTGTTTTGACCGTGCTCCGATTCATAAATGATTCCATTTGGACCAACGCACAGACCCTGTCCGTTCCTATGTCCAAAAGACCATACATAGGTTGAAGGGTCTGGGTTGTCAGAAGGAATGGATCCATCTAAATTCACTCTCAATGTTTTTCCATTCAATGACGTGATATTTTGTGAACTCACTCCTTGGTCGCCCTTGTCTCCGGTAGTCATCAAAATTTTATTATCGGGAGTAATGATGATTCGAGAACCGTTGTGAATTGAATTTCCGCCAATCGCATCAATCAATGTGGTTTCGTTTACCAAGGCGGTTCCATTCCACTCAAAAGAAACCAATCTCTCTTTGATAGAATTTCCTTGGGTGTAATTATAGACGATATAAACGAGAGGTGTGGAAGGAAAATCAGGATGCATGCACATGCCAAGCATACCCGGCTCACTTCCGCCGTTGTACGGAATGACTGAAGATTTGTCCAACACTTGCGTGTAGGTTCCCGTATTGGGGTTTATACGAAGTACTTTTCCACCGCGTAAAGTAGACCAAATCATGTCATCTTGACCCCAAAGAATTTCCCAAGGGAGAGATAGTCCGGTTACTAAATCCGATTCGGTTAATGTTGTGTTACCCACCTGCCATGTTTGAGCAAACGATGAGGCAGAAATGAAAACACATAGACAGAAGTATACAATTTTTTTCATGGAACGAATATACTACTTCCGTCTTCAATCAAAAAACCAAAAAAACACAATGATTTAAAGCCTCAAACTCGACTTTTTAATTTGACCACTTCGAAATTGACCCGAACGACCTCTAGGAATCAAATAAGAAAAACATATTTCATGAGAACCTGAACCCAATGTATTGGATGCCTTTATGTTGAAGTCATAGGCATACCACACCCGGTATTGATCCCATTTAAGACCAATGAGACTAGTAAATACCGATTGAATATCACTCGAAATTCCAAAATAAACTTGATTGTCAAGATCAGCCATAACACCATAGACACCCTGCAAGCGACCATTACGAGCCCATCTCAATTGAGCGTTCGGTGTGAGGTGAAAGTTATTTATACTGTTCTTGCTACCGGTAGAAATTGTCCAAGCAGAATGAATTGAAAAATGTCCAAATTCTTTTTGCTGGGTTGGATTTTGTCCTAATTCAAAAGGAGTTTCAAACAACTGCGATGCACTAATTCCAACATAATATGTTTTACTCGAAAGTAGAATGCCTGCAGATGCGTTCGGCACGAAAGAAGATTGTTTTACCCCGCCATTTAACACTTGGTCATTGGGATCTATGACTTGAATTCCACTTGGATCAAAGACATGTTGTTTTCCTACTAAACTCAACCCAAATGATATGGCTTGGTTTCGATTCATATTCACGTGGTATGCACCTGTAAATTCTATTCCTGTGGTGCTGTATGCCCCTGTCTGATCCTTTGTAAACTGAACCCCACCCGCTAACCCCTTCACAAACATTTTACTTCCAACAAAAGTAAATGTCTGAGGAGCGATTTGACTTGCCCATTGTTTTCGATAATTAACAAACAAATCAATATCTCGCGTTGGCCCTGCTGCGGCCGGATTCACAAAATAGGGATTAACAACAAACAATTGCGTGCGCGGTAGCTGTTGTGAAGAAACCAGTTCACAAATCAAAAACAAACTCAAGAGTGAGAGCATTTTTTTCATTCGTACGCAACAGTTACAACTCCTGTAATTGGATCCCTTTCTTCATCATACTGAACTACAAAGTAATAATCAGCCGGCGGCAAATATTCGTTCTGGTATTTACCATCCCATTGAGCAGAATATCCGGTCGACTCAAAAACTACTTGTCCCCATCTGTTCAAAACCTGAACTTTTGAGTTAGTGTAACCTTCTAATCCTCCAATGAACCACGTGTCATTCGCCCCATCTCCATTCGGTGAAATGAGCTCTGCTATGAAAATGCATCCGTCTACCAAGGGAACAAATACATCTCTTTTAAAAACACAACCATTGTCATCTGTAATGGTAACCGTGTAAGACCGATTACCATTGAGGTTCGATGCTAAAAACGTGGTCTGTTGAACATCATCATTCCAAGAAATCGATTCACTCCCAGACCCATTCACTAATTCTATAGTCGCGCTTCCATCACTCGTGTTCCAACACGTTTCAGGTGTAGCCAAAGTTGTAAACGTGAGTTCAGAAATATGAATTGGCTCAACAACTAGGGTGTCCACTACAATGCAATTGTTATCGTCAACAACGCTATAAAAAATATTCTGAGGAGTAACTTGTTGCAGTTGAATCTCAGTTAGCGACAATGGATATTCAATGAAATTGCCAGCCGAAAAATTGGGGTCTAAGTTTCCTGTACCACCTGAAAAATTAAATTGAACCGAGCCTACACTATTCTCTGGGCAAAGCGGTTGTATGAGTTGAATATCTGCGACAATTTCTGGAGGTGAATCAACAAAAACATTTCGTTCCACAATGCAACCTTGCTCATCTGTAATTTGAACCAAACTATTTCCAGCACAAACATTTGAAAATTGGCCAACACTTCCCTGCTGCTGAATGCCCTCTAAACTCAATGACAATAAGCCAGTACCACCAGCTGCCATCCAATTTATTTGGCCGTCGCAAGAATTAAAACACGTAGTTGAAGATATTCCTAAAACAGTCAGTTCAATTTCATTAGGTTCAGATAAAAACACTTCCACAGAATCTAAGCAACCGTTGTAATCTGAAACAACAAACCAATAGTTGTTCGATTCTAAATTCGAAATTTGCAGGGGCAAGACACTCGAATCATTTATCCAAGTCACAGGCGCAGTGCCACCAGAGTAGGATAATTCAACTTCTCCATTGGTACCAGAAAAACATGTTACATTGAAATGATTCTCTGAAATTTGAAGCGGCTCAAAATCAGGAACTACAAATAAATTCGTGGTGTCTCTGCATCCCACTTCATCTTCAATAGAAAGGTAGTACGTGTTTGCCTCAAGTCCAGAGAGCAACAGTAATCCGTTGGGAATGCCAACCGATTGCACAAACACTCCAGTAGATGTATACAAATCACCATTTGAATTTCCATTACCCCCTTGAATCATGGATACAAGCTGTGACACGGTTGTACAACCTATCTGCTGAACAATTGGTGTAATTGGAATTGGATTCAATAAACAAGGTTGTGAAAAACAGGCAGAAAGTTGCGCGGTTTGAAAAACACTTCCAGGTCCATTGTAATTTTCAAAGTATTGAATACCTGCATCTACACATACGTTTCCGCATGTTGTAAAGCGACCTATTTGAATGCGGTTGTTCGAAGTTTGAGTCAATGGATCGGTAGGGATTCTGAAAAGAACATGATTCAACGAATTAAAATTTCCTGTTCCCCAATTATTCAAAACGGTCCCATCACCTCCCATGGAATACAAGACCCCATCATTCAAACCGTTGCATGCACCTCCAATCATCCATCGGCTAGACAATTCTGCAAGCGTATTCAACCCAGCACTTGCACAGGGTATCTGTTCACTTGAGTAACCAGAATTTGACGCATGAAAAAAATTACAATCCGTGGTAACTTTCCACAATGAATTTGCCCAACCCGCCCCAAGGGTCGTTAATCGATAATTGCTGTTTGGAAATTCAACAAAGACATCATGTATGATATACCCCGTCATATCAACCCCTTCCACAGTTCCATACAACGCATGCTGATCCACAACCAAAACAGGATTCTGAGTCCATGCATGTGAAACAATGATTGATAGAAGTAGAAGTAATGAATTTCTCATTACTCCGAAAATACTGCTTTTTCGCAATTAAAAATTCAACAATTCATCAAGTGTTTCAAACAACCTGCTGTTTGCCATGAAATTCTTTTCAAGTCCTGCGTTGAAAGGTATTGGAGTATCCATACTTGCGCAGCGCAAAATTGGGGCATCTAAGTATGTAAAACAATTCTCTGTAATGCGAGCTGAAAGTTCCCCGCCAATTCCACCTGTAATGGAGTCTTCATGAAGTATGAGTGCTCTTCCAGTTTTTTGAACTGATGAAAAAATAGTCTCGTAATCCAATGGAGCTAACGTTCTTAAATCAATCACCTCCACGTCAGCATATTTCATATTCTTTATCGCCTCCAATGCCCAATGCACACCATATCCATATGTAATAATTGTGGCTCTATTTCCTTTATTCACAACAGCTGCTTTGCCAAATGGGATTGTGTAATAACCCTCTGGGACTTCCGACTCAATGCTTCGATATAGCATTTTATGCTCAAAAAACAATACTGGATTCGGGTCCTCAAAACTCTGACACAAAAGGCCTTTGGCATCTGCAGGAAATGCTGGATATGCGATTTTTAAACCCGGTGTGTGAAAAAACCAAGCCTCATT
>VGFR01000055.1 GCA_016868835.1 Bacteroidota bacterium
CATTGCTTTGACTATGAAAAGGTCCTGCAGCTGCTAATCCACCCGTAGGCATGCGTACCACCACGTCGGCTTTTTCCGCCCAGCGGTAATGAAGTTTAGCCAAATTATTTACAATCTGATTGAATCCACAAGTAACAAAATCGGCAAATTGCATTTCAACCATGGCCTTCCACCCCTTCATACTCAAACCCAATCCAGTACCAATAATTGCTGATTCACACAAGGGTGTATTTCGAACTCGATCCTTACCAAATTCCGAAACAAACCCTTCAGTTACTTTAAAAACACCTCCGTACTCTGCAATATCTTGTCCCATCAACACCAACTTTTCGTGCTTGTGCATGGACTCACGCAAACCGTCTTGAATGGCATCAATAAATCGCATTTTTTTTGTACCTCCCGTTGCTAGAATTTCAGCATTGTTGAATGGAGCAAATACATCTTGTACTTCCTCTTGCGTGTTCGGAGTAATATCTGGCAAATCATAACTGATCTTCAGTGCTGCATTGATTTCATTTTTTAAGTTCAATGAAATGGTCACAGCTTCCGTCTCACTTAAAACCCCCTCTTGTATGAGATATTTTTCATAGTTGTCTACGGGATCTTTTGTTGTCCACTCCTCAATCACCCCCTCTGGATAATACTTTGTTCCGCTCGCTTCTTCGTGTCCACGAATACGAAAAGTTAAGCATTCCAAAATAATTGGACGCGGTCTTTCCCGAATACTTTCAAGCAATTGTTTGACGGTCCTATAGACTTCCAAAATATTATTCCCATCAATTTGCACAGCGTCCTCTAAAGGCATACCATAACCAATTGCTTTATCAATAAACTGCTTGCATCTGAATTGTTCTTGACTTGGGGTAGACAAACCCCATGCGTTATTTTCAATACAGAAAATAACAGGTAAGTCCCAAACTGTGGCTACATTCAACGCCTCATGAAAGTCCCCCTCACTCGCCCCACCATCTCCGGAAAAGACCACGGTGCCCTTTGGGTTCTTCTCTAATTTCTGTGCTAGTGCTATACCATCTGCAATTCCCAACTGAGGACCAAGGTGAGAAATCATTCCAACCAAATGATGCGCTTTGGTTCCAAAATGAAATGAACGATCTCGCCCCTTGGTGAAACCATCTCTTTTTCCTTGAAACTGCAAGAACAATTTTTTTAAATCCAGCTTGCGCGAAGTAAATACACCCAAATTTCTGTGCATGGGCAAAATGAATTCATCATCTTCCATTGCGCAGGTAATACCAACGGAAATAGCTTCTTGACCGTATGACGAAAACCATTTCGAAATTTTACCCAATCGCAATTGACTTAACATCTTATCTTCAATTAAACGAGGCAATTTTATTGCCTTATATAATTGCAATAATTCATCGTTTGACAAACCGGACCTATCAAATGCTATGGAGTTTTGATTTTTCATTTGGCGAAATTACACGATTCAATGATTTTTAAGAATTTTTTTACATTCGTTACTAATGTTAAGAAATACTTTTGAAAATGAAATAAATATAATATGTCTAAAAAGTTGTTGAATGAAATAAAACTTGAAATTTCAAGAAAAGAAAAAGAGTTAAAAACTTTAGTCGAGATTGCGAATACACTTGCATCGTTGAATAATCAACGTGGAAGAAAATCGAAATTCAAATTGAACTTACCTTCCTTTGACGGAACAATCTCTACCAAAGGAAAATCAAGAAGAGGAAGGCCTGCGGGAAGTAAGAACAAACCCGGTGCAAAGAAAACAGGTCCTAAACCTCAAGCTGAAGTTGTGGTAGCTGTAAAATCAAAGAAAAAGAATTAATTTCGCTGATAACCAATCATTTTTGGTTGAATAGACCAACATGAAAATTCTTGAATTACATGTCACTCCTCTTATTTCAGAGGACCGTAAATTAATACAAGTAGAAATTCAAAAACTTGGATTCAATTCTGCGTTACATCATTTTCGGATTTTAAAAAAATCTATTGATGCCAGAAGTCGCAACGTCAAAGTCAATCTGCGTATAGGCATATTACCTTCAGAAATCCCTTTTCCAAATTTCACGAAAAGAAATTTCAGTTGCAATGAGCATGCGCGAAAAGTAATCATCATCGGATCAGGGCCAGCCGGATTATTTGCCGCTTTGCGATGCCTCGAATTAAATTTAAAGCCAATTGTTCTTGAACGTGGCAAAGATGTTCGTTCACGCAGACGTGACCTTGCAGCAATAACCAGAAATGGGCAAGTTCATCCTGATTCAAACTATTGTTACGGTGAAGGCGGAGCGGGAACGTATAGTGATGGAAAACTCTACACCCGAAGCACGAAGAAAGGCTCTGTGCAACGCATCCTCGAAACCTTTATTCAATTCGGCGCAGATGAAAACATTGCCGTTGAGAGTCACCCGCACATTGGCACAAACAAACTTCCTCAAATTATTACCAGCATGCGCGAAGCCATATTAGCTGCTGGAGGAGAGTTTCATTTCTCTACGAATGTGATTGATATACACTTATCAAAAAATAGTGTAGAATCTGTTGAAGACGAAAATGGGAATCGATTCGCAGGTGATTTCTTTGTATTTGCAACCGGACACAGTGCAAGAAACATCTTCAATCTACTTCATTCAAAAAACATAGCCATCGAGTACAAACCCTTTGCACTCGGATTCCGCATTGAGCATCAGCAACAATTTATTGATCAAAATCAATATCACTGCGAAACGCGAGGTGAATTTTTACCTGCCGCGAGTTACAACGTAGTGACTCAAACTACAGACCGAGCGGTCTATTCATTTTGTATGTGTCCTGGCGGAATTATAGCACCCTGTGCAACCTCTCCGGGTGAAGTTGTAACCAACGGATGGTCACCAAGCAAACGAAATAATGAATGGGCCAATTCAGGAATTGTTGCGGAGGTTTTGGAATCTGACCTTGTCAATTATGTGCAAAAAGGACCTCTTAAAGGGATTCATCTTCAAGAAGCAATCGAGAAAAAAGCATTTGCACTTGGCGGTGAATCTGGATTTGCACCTGCACAAATGGCCCATGATTTCATAATGAATAAAACCTCTACTCAGTTAACACCTTCATCATACAGACCTGGCATTACTTCAGTCAATTTAAATGAATTATTCCCGAAAAACATTTCAAACGCTTTACGTGAAGGATTGCAATTGATGGAAAAGAAAATTCCCAGCTTTACGAAACATGCTTTACTTGTAGCCCCTGAAACAAGAACCAGCTCACCGGTGCGAATTCCGCGTGATACACAATCGTTACAACACACAGAAATAAAGAACATGTTTCCATGTGGAGAAGGTGCTGGATATGCGGGAGGCATTGTCTCAGCTGCAATAGACGGTGAGCGAGTGATTGATGCTATTGCAGCATTAATTCAGTAATTTCTCTTCCAACTGAAGTTCCAATTGCAACACCCATTCCGCCCATACGAACCGCAATACCTATGTGTTCGCTGTACCTCTGAATGATGGGACTTTTTTTATTCCCCATGGCTATAATCCCAGACCAATGCATATCCAATTCAAAAGACCTTCCATTCAAAATCTTTTCAGAGGCAAAACGTTGCAATGCGGCAATAACCTCATCGGTGTTACCTTTCCGAAGTGTTCTCTGTATGCGGAAAAAGATGCCTCATTCCACCAATTAAAATACGGTCTTGAATTGGGCGAAAATAAATGTATCCCTTCTCTGCATGGTAGGTAGCTTTCAGCTCATGTCTCATGGGCTTAGATACAATTACTTGATTTCGCTTGGGCTGCACATCAAGGATCGGCAATAATTCACAAGCAAAAGCATTGGTGGTTATGATGAGATTTTCTGTCTTCCATTGACCTTCATTGGAAACCACCTCTACCCCACTATTTACCTCCTCGAATGACAGAACGTGCACACCACTATATAATTCAACACCCAAAGACAACACCAAATTTCTGAATGAGCGAAGCATACTACCGGTATGTATTGCTCCTTCAAATGAATTTTCAATTACACCAACAACTTCTTGCATACCGTGATAGTAAGAAACTGATTTAGCCGAATAAACATTCGGTCCAATGATTGTATTAAAATTCAAATTCCATTTATCTATTTGACTTTGACATTTTTGAAAAGAGCTTGAATCAAAAAAAACTTCAACTCCCCCGCAAGATTGGAACTCCAAATTTTCATTACCTATAAGTTTTCTCAACTCAAGTAATCCTTGGAAACGTCGATTAGTTAATGAAACAACTTCATTTTCGCTCATGGACTGCAAATCATCTTCCAGTTCAGAAATACTTCCGAAACAGGCAAAGCCCGCATTCTTTGAACTAGCCCCATCAGAAAGCCAGTTTCTCTCAAGAATGACCACTCGATGTCCCGGATTTTTTTTCTTCCAATGGTAAGCTGCGGATAGACCAACAATTCCGGCTCCTATTATGATAACATCACAATTCAACAGGAATGATTCTCTTTCCCAAAAACTAGTATTCATAAACCAAAGAAAAAAAAATTTATTCAGAGCACAATTAATTTTTTTAAATGTCCGTTAGAATAGAAATCCCTTAAATTATTTATTATGAAAAGACTACTCATCCTTTGGGGCTGCCTTTCTATGCTCCAAACTCAAGCTACACCTATTGCGGAGTTAGACTTTCAAAACAACTCTGAAAAATTAACTCTTCAGTCTTTCAATCTATTGAATCATGTTGTTTTAGATTTTTATGGGGCCTCAGACATTCACTTGCAGTTCCGCGTCAATAAGAATTACCACACAGACATGAAACAGAAAGTGCTTTTGGAAAAAAGAATCATGGAAATTGAGGAGTTCCTATTGGAGGAGCATATACCCAAAGAAATTGTTTCATTAGATATTCTCGAGAAGCAAAACGTGAATGATCGCGATTTGACTATACAAACGAATTACACGAAAGAACGAAACGAAATTTTACGGGTAACTCCAGCTACAATTCATATTGCAGGCAAATACAATTTAAATTTCAAAGAATTGGATCGCAATTCAGTTGAGGCAGCTCGCATTGACTTACACGAAGCGGTTAACGCTGAACAATTGTCGAAGTACAATTCCATTTCTTCAAAAAGACAAGTGCTCATAATCCACAAGTTAATTGAAGCCAACTACACTTCTGAATACCCCATTGCAAATGGACTTGAAATGGAGTTCACGCTATCGCCAGAACTTGCAAAGAAAAAAATGCAATTATTCATTTGGAATGCCAATGCACAAAGTTGGGATCCAATTGGAACCGCAAAAACCAACAAAACAAAAAATGATTTAGATGAATTTTTCACGCAGATAGACATCTCACAATCGGGTACATATGCGTGGGCTGAAACGCTATCAGGCACCAAACTAAAGGCCACTGTTCACGCTCCGAAAATGAAAGCCATCACTTCATGCCAATACATTTCAACGGCACCTTACATTCAGGTTGGTGGTGAAATCTCAACCAACCAAGCCAGCGCCACCATTGACATTCCGAAGGCTGTTCAAAAGGGATATATCACTTGCACTTTAACCCATGCAAATGGACAAACCGAAGAAGTTAACTGTGAGATAAACACTTCGAAATGGCAGGCTTTTAAGCATCTTTTTCAACCCAACAAAATTTCAGTAACCTATAAATAATATTGCCATGAACACCATAAAATCCAACATCCCAATTATTGTTTTAATAGGTCTATTATTCATTTGGAATTGTTCATCATTTGGGCACGACCTTCCAACAAATAGTCCGCAAATTCGACAAATCAACTTCACTGAATTTGCTATGAAGTTCAATACAACCGACAGCAAACACAAGACCTATCAATTTCGTGAAGCCTTTGAGGTTATTATTCCAACAGATCAGGAAATTGAGATCAATGTGCTCTTTCCAGCCAATGTGCAGAAGAAAAATGAATTTTTAAAATTATTCAGATGGGACCCTGGCAAATCGACCTGGATTATTGAGAAGAGCATTAAAATTGGCAAAGAAACCGTTGACGGTCAGAATTTTCGCAGCATCGCTTTCTCAAAATCGGGAATATATGCGGTTTTCGAAGATTTCAAAAACAACGGTGAGACATGCATTCACACGTGCATTGGAAAGAAATTGATTACCGGCTCTGTTATTCAAGAAAACATACGCGTTAAAGTTTCACAAGAGGCAGTCAATCCGAATCAAAAACTTCGGCTCGCTACCAACTCTCTGAGTGTATTGTCTGAGATTACTCTTAAGGTTCAAAACTTTAAAAAAGATAATCCAGTGGAAATTCACTTCAAAATGGGCGAGCTAAAATCATGGCAAGTTCGAGAAACTAAAAAAGGAAATATTCATATTTTCTTGAGGAAAAAAGATATTGAGCGTTTTACAAAAGAAAAAGACGCTTCTTAAAAATCATTTCAGTCCCAACACAACTCAGTTAAACAGTTAAACCACCAAAAACCCAACACCATGAAAAAGCTATTTGTTCTCTTCACCCTATCAGTGTTCATCTTTCAAGCCACTGCGCAAAAAAGAAGTCAAAAAATTTCATTTCAAGAAGCACGGAAAAAGAAGTTAATCAGCTTCACAGGACTTGTAAATAGCATTGGCGATAAAAGAAGATTGAAGCTTGCTATGAAAAACAACTCCAAGGATACCATTCAGATTGAACTTGAATGTGGACGAATTTTTCACTGTCAAGATCCGCAATACCAACCGTTTGTTGTTATTCGTTCAAAAGATATTGTTCTTGCTCCATTGGAAACAAAAGATACCTATGTGAATGCCGTTTGTGGAAATTCTGGAGCGGCGCATACTCCCGATGGTTATAAAGATTTTAAGGAAACAGAAATGGGTAGTGCTGAATTGGTAGGGGCCTTACAAGATGCGGAGAGCAATCACCTCGACACCCACGGATCTATTCAGACCTTAGTTTGGATTTTCACAAACAATCATCCCATTGCAGCATTGGGCAGAAAGGGCGATACGGAGGCACCAGCAGAGCTTATGGCCATTGCCTCAAAGTATAAAGGTGAACCTGTCCCTATTTATCATGTCACTTATCATGAAGTTGAATCCGGATCACAATTGACCTTCAGCGGAAAACCCGAGCGTATCACCAGTGAAGTGAGTATTGTTACGAATGAAAAATCAGACATCCGCATTGTAATTAAAGACAAATCGGGAGAGGTCATTAAGTATGTTCAACACATACAAAATCAACAACCCGGCAGCTTAACACTCCCACTAGACATTAGCCTGTCAGGATTACAAAGAGGAGAATACGCGCTTGTTGTTGAAACCAACCAAGGAGAAATAGTGAATCAACAAAAAATAACCATTTGAAATATGGCGCTTATTAAGCGCCATATTCCGTTTTTTCCATTATATTTACATAGCTTAGGTAAATCTTTTTCTTATGGGTGCTACAAAATCCAACTTCTTTCAACTTGCCCTTTCATTTCTTTTACTGCTAGTGACTGTAAGTGCAATTGGCCAAGGGGAAGTCATTCGCATCAAGAGTGACGACATTTTGCGCGATTCCAAAACCAACGCAAAATTAGATGGAGTTCAAATTGTTGTTTTCAAAAATGGTGCGCAACAAGAAGTGCAAGATGCCGGCACCAAAGGCAAATTCGACTTCACACTTCCTTTAGGTTATACGTACGAATTGAAATTCAGCAAAAGCGATTACGTAACTAAAATACTTCGAATCGACACCCGAAACATACCACCAGCAGATCGTGCCGGAGGATTCACATTAGAAATGAGCGTTACGCTGTTTGCTTATATCGAAGGGTTCAACACAGACATCATGAAAGACCCGATGAGTAAGGCTTCTTTCGTCTCGCAAACCAATACTATCAGCCAAGATGACTCTTACACCGAAACGATGCAAGGGAAAATCGATGCTGAATTCAAACGTCTTGAAGACGTGGCTAAAAATGGCGACCGCATGAAAAAAGAATTCGATAAATTCATTGCGGAAGGTGATGCAAAAATGACAACTACTCGGTACGAAGAGGCCATGCAGAAGTACCAAAGTGCTTTGAACATTTTTCCTACAGATGCAACCGCGAAATCGAAGTATAACGAAGCCGAGAAAAAATGGAAGGAGCAACTCAATGCTCAGAACTCTTCTCAAGAATTCGCTAAATTGATTAAAGAGGCAGATGAGCTTTTTAAAAATAAAAAATGGGACGAAGCCAAAGGAAAATACAGTACTGCGAGTAACCTCAAGACTGGCGAAAAGTATCCAAGAGATCAAATGTATTTGTGTGATCAAGAACTGAAGAAAGAAGATGCGAATCGACAATATGCTGAGTTCATTCAAGAAGCTGACTCTCGTTTCAACAGCACCAATTATGAAGCAGCGATCAGCTCATACAAAAAAGCATTGAACATTCGCCCCAATGAGGTTTACCCGAAAAGCCAAATAGACGCAGCCAATGCAGCTCTATTAGCTCAAGCCAATGATAAAGAGAAGCAGAAAGAAATTGAAGAGCGATACAAAGCATTGGTAGCCAGCGGAGATGAATTATTTTCAAGTAAAAAATATCAACTTGCCATTGCAAAATACGAAAGTGCTCTTGAGATAAAGCCCAATCAAAGTTATCCGCAAACTCAAATCAATAAAGCCAAAAAAGAACTTGATGCGCCCGTTGTAATAAACAGACCTAACAACTCAGGTGGCAGCGGTTATACAGCTCCTCAAAATGCGACTGTCTACAGCGGAGAAAATGAGTGGAAAGAAAGACTACTAGCCCAAGAAAAGGAAATGGAAGAAATCCGAAGAAAACGCGAAGATGAATTGGCCGAACAAGCGAGATTACAAGCAGAGAAAAGACTTGAAGAAGAAAACCTGCGCAACGGACAAAACCATTCTGGGAACAATCATTTCAACTCAAGTGTAGATTTAGCAGCAGAGAAAGCGGTTGACGAATTTTACGAAAATTCGAGAAGAATATCACAGGAAAAGAAAATACTTGAGATTGAGGCGGAGTATGATTTGCAATCAAATGAAGTTTCTGAAAAGCAACGCAATCATACTGACTCATTGATCTTCGCGAAAGAATTGTTGGCCAATAGCAGCAGAGAAAGCATTGATATGCATGAAATGAAAGTGCAATCAAGCTCTTCTGCACGTATTGAAGAACTTGAAACCATTCGTAGAAATCAAGAAGAGCAAAATACTGTAGTTTCAGATCAGCAATTGAGCAGACTTGATGATGTTCAGCGCTCAAATACACAAACAGATCTCACGAGAAGTGAAGCTGAGAATAAAGTGCAATTTAGCTCCGGCGAAGTAATTCGCAATCAATCCGCACAACATGACCGTCAAGAAGAAGCTTTACTTGATTCTGAATCGAAAAACAAAGAACGTCTGGATGAAGCGTATGCGAACGCAAGAAACTATACCGCAAGCATGGAAGAAGGTTTTGCCAACGACCAAGAGCGCGTAAATGGACGCGCGAATCAAGAGTATGTTGATCCCTACCACACAGAAAAACAAGAACGATTCAAAGACCGAAATGAATACTTGATTAACCAACAATCGTATTCGCAAGAGAATGGAACATTTGAGGGACAAAAACCAAAACTAAGAGAGCAACCACAGTATTTAGACCCCAACTCGCCCGAGTATCAGGCTATGATTGAATCTAGACTTATTCCTCTAGCTGGAACAGAAAATTTGCCCGATGGCATAACAGAAAGATCGTATGAAGGATCAGGCAATTCTCAAACCATTGAACGCATTTTGAAAAAAGGGAACAAAGTAGATATCTACCAGAAAACAGTTTCTCGTGGGTCAACCTATTTCTCGAAAAACGGACGTGCGATCACAGAAGACATGTGGAATTCTGAAACCACTTCTTTCAAACCATGAGAATTCTAGTTTTACACGGCCCGAACTTGAACTTACTTGGGAGCCGCGATCCCGAAATATATGGGTCGTTCTCTCAAGAATACATACTAAGTCATTTGACTTCATTGTTTCCAACATATTCCTTTCACCTTTTCCAATCAAACCACGAAGGTGAAATCATTGACGTTATTCAACAAAAAGAATATGACGCGTTGCTTATTAATATTGGTGGATACACGCACACGAGCGTAAGTATACATGATGCGCTAGAAGCTGTGAAGCCTGTTGCCATTGAAGTACACATATCACACGTGGAGAAAAGAGAGGCTTTCAGGCAACAATCATTGGTCGCCCGTCACTGCTTAGGTACTATATCTGGGTTCGGAATTGCGGGTTATGAGTTAGCTGTTCGCTTCTTGGCAAGCAACTATCCTCCTACCTCAGCCAATTGAACTTTTAAGCCATTGAAGTTTGGAGCAATGTGCAGCTGACATCCCAATCGGCTATTTTCTTTTACAAAAAATGCCTGATCCAACATGGCTTCTTCATCATCATTTCTGATTCCCAAATCGTGATCGGAAATAATATACATGTGGCAACTTGCGCACATGGCCATTCCACCGCATGTCCCTTCAACGGGTAATTCATATGACTTGCAAAGCTCCATCATATTCATCCCCATGTCAGTTGGAGCTTCAAGAGCATGACCTACCCCCTCTCGATCAACAACGGTTATTAAAACTGTATTTTCTTCCATGTTATTCAAATCCATTAACACCATTTACGGTGGTGTATTTCAACACATAATTTTTATTTGGATAAATACGCTTGAAAGCGCTTTGAACCATTAATGTGGCCTCATGAAACCCGCATAGAATGAGCTTTAATTTTCCTTGGTATGTATTGATATCACCAATTGCATAAAGCCCTTCAACATTCGTACTATAATCAAAGGTGTTCACTTCAATGCTGTTTTTATCAATGTTCAAGCCCCATTCAGCGAGTGGCCCTAATTTAGGACTTAACCCGAACAGCGGTAACCAATGATCTGTAGCAATTACCTGATGGTTCTCTTGTCCTGTAATTGCAACATGAACTTCAGATACATGCTCATTGCCGTCAACACCAACTACTTCACCGTTTGTAATCAAAGTCATCTTACCAGATGCTGCCATATCCATTACTTTTTGAACACTGTCTAAATGTCCTCTGAAACTTGTAGAACGATGAATTAAAGTCACATGTTCTGCAACACCCTCGGCTAAAAATATGCTCCAATCCAAGGCGCTATCTCCCCCACCACTTATAACTACACGTTTTCCCCTATAAAATTCAGGATCACGCACAATGTATTCGATTCCCTTGTCTTCAAATTGACCAATGTTGGAAATAGGCGGTTTTCGGGGTTCAAAACACCCCAAACCTCCTGCAATTGCAACCACTGGAGCGATGTGCTTTGTTCCTCGAGAGGTTGTTACTATGAATTTTCCATCTTCTGTTTTTTCAAAAGATTCTGCACGCTCTCCCAAGGTGAATCCCGGTTTGAATGGTGCGGCTTGATTCATTAAATTCTCAACCAACTCCCCAGCCAATACTTCCGGAAACCCAGGGATATCATAGATGGGTTTCTTTGGATAAATCTCTGTCAGCTGACCGCCGGCCTGAGGAAGAGCATCAATCAAATGACAACGTAATTTCAAAAGGCCAGCTTCAAATACCGTAAATAATCCACACGGACCGGCGCCAATGATGATAATATCAGTTTCAATCATAAAGCAAAATTAAGCATGCACAACAGCGCTTCAATATAAAACGCCGAAGTTAGTAACATTCAAAAGGTTA
>VGFR01000056.1 GCA_016868835.1 Bacteroidota bacterium
TTCAAGTTTATATTCCAAAATTTGAATACTGTACAGACAATGCAGCAATGATTGGTGTGGTAGGATATTTTCAATATCAAGCAAGCATGGCTGCCTTGGACATGGCTGCTTGTCCGCGTCCAAGATGGAAACTGAATTAAATGATTTTGTATTTATAAATCGGATCCATTTCGCTTTCTGGCGTGTGCTGCTTTCATGTCAGCTAAGATGGTGACTTAGGATTCCATTTCGGTCATGGATTTAGAAACGAGTTGTCTCAATTTTCGCACATACTCATCTCTGAGCCAATTCAAGTAATTTTCAGTGCTTTTCGAAATACAATAACTATATTGTTTCAATCGGCTTTTGATGTCTTCATCTAAAGCTCGCATAAGTTCTAAAGCATATGAAAATTCTGAAGCGTTCTCTGTAATAATGGTACAGTGTTGTTGAATGCTTTTTTCTAAAATGTCTTTTCCTTTTCCACCAGCACGAGTATGACGCAGATATTCAGCTTTTATGTCGAACTCAATTACAGGTGAATTTGCAAAGAGTGCTCGTGTTTCTGGCGACATTTCGTACTTCATTTCACGAGACATTTGCTCGTCGGAAATAATGTTTTCAATGTAGTTGTTCGGGTGTGCGAAAATATCGTTCCAATCAATTGAGCTCTCCCATAATCCAAATCGTCTGGCGTTATTACCTAAATCAATAATGGTAAACTCATCTTTATTCGGAAGTTTTCTTGATCCCCTACCAATCATTTGATGGTAGAGTGTAAGAGACTTAGTAGCTCTATTTAAAATTATGGTCTCAACAGTTGGTTCATCAAAACCAGTAGTTAAAATTGAGACAGAGGTTAAAACGGCTTTTGGTGTCTCTTTAAACCACTGCAGAATTTCTCTTCGCTCTTGCTCTGAATTGGTATTGTCTAAATGTCGAATGTCATGACCGGCTTCGCGAAATTGGTGAAAAACCTGCTTCGAAGTAGCAATTCCATTATTAAAAATGAGCGTTTTTTTTCCTAAGGCCTGTTGCTCATAAGCATACAGTAATTTTTCTTGCATGAAAATATTTCCATACAATTTCTCTGAACTACTTACGGTGTAGTCTCCTGTAATTCCCACTTTTAAGGAGTGCAGACTTACATCATAGCTATAGGTTATTCCTTGCGCTAAATACCCCCCTTTAATGAGGGCTGCAATACTTTCTCCAACAAGTAAATCATCATAATTGTCTTTCAATGGTAATTTAATATTGCTGCTCAGTGGGGTAGCAGTAACACCAAGAATAATTTGGTCTTCAAACCATCTGAATAATTTACGAAAAGAATTATAATGGGCTTCGTCAATGATAACTAACCCCAAATTCGCAAACTCCATTTTTTCATCTCGAAGTCTGTTGTGCAGGGTTTCAACCATGGCAACGAAGCAATCATAATCTTGCTCATCGGGCAATTGTTTTATCTTGCTTACAATGATTTTATTCGAAACGCCAAAGTCTGCGAGCATGTGACTTGTTTGGCTCAATAATTCAATTCGGTGGGTGAGGATGAGTACTTTTTTTCCAGTTTCTTGAATATATCTTCTCGCTATTTCTGAGAAAATAACTGTTTTTCCTCCGCCAGTTGGAAGTTGAAAACACAGGTTGTATTTGGCAGGAAACTCATTGAATTTCGCAAAAATATTCTCAAGTGCACGCTCCTGATAATCGTATAATTTTTTTCTTTCGTGTGCATTTGAACTCATTCTTCCTGTGTTGGAAATTTGGCCAACGTGCAAAAATAGGGTGAATTAGTGTTCAGGTCGAAAAGGACGCATAATAATTTCACTCACATTCACTCCTTCAGGAACTTCTATGGCATTGACTATTTGCTGAGCGACCCATTCCACAGGCATTCCAGCGGCAAAGCTGGGCCTAAGTTGATCTAAAAGATCATTGTTTTTGGTTTGTTCAACGAAAGGAGTGTTCACAGATCCAGGACTTATGGTGGTCACCCTAATTTTTTTTGCGAGTTCAGTTCGAACACTTTCACTAATGGCAAAAACCGCATGCTTCGTTGCACAATAAATTCCGCTGTTCGGAAAAACATAATGCGAAGCCAAACTTCCTAAATTAATCAGATGACCTTTAGATTCAATCAAGTGTGGTAATGTGGCATGAAGTACATTCAATACGCCTTTGATATTCACATCAATCATGGTATGCCAATCTGCTAAGTTCGCATTTTCAAGTGGATCAAATATTCCTAATCCGGCATTATTCAGCAATACATCAATACCATCCATGTCTTTTTTTGCCTCCTCAACAAGTTGTGAAACTTCTTCGGCCTGAACAACGTCAGCAGCGAAATAGCCAACGGCATGAAGTTCTTTACATAATTCAGATAGGGCCGATTGATTTCGACCTGATAAAAACAATTTATGTCCATTTTTTGCTGCAAGTACAGCAGTGGCTTTGCCAATTCCGGAGGTAGCTCCTGTAATTAAAATTTTTCTCTTCATGTTATTTCTGTGCTCGTTTTAGTAGTACAAAAGCCAAGATCCCAAAAACAAAATTGGGTATCCAAACAGCCATCAGCGTTGGCACACCAAGATTCATAGCGCTTACTGCAGTTACTCGTGAAATAAACACGAAGATGAATCCCATGATAACCGCTAAGGCAAGGTGTAGCCCAATTCCTCCTCGAGACTTACGTGATGCTATACTGACACCAATTAAGGTAAGTATAATTATTCCGAATGGACCTGCAGTGCGATTTTCACCCTCCAATTCGAATTTAGCCACATTACCAGAACCGCTGAGTCGTTGCTCTTCAATAAAGTTATTTAATTCGTCCCAATTCATGGTGGAAACTACTTCAGAGCGCAGGCCGAAGTCTTCAGGTTTTACCTCAAGAATTGTATCTAAATGCGGTTTGAAAATGACTTTTTCGTGATTGCTTTCTTTTTTTCTGACCTGCACATTATTCAGCATCCATTGGTTTGTTTCAAGATTGAAATTGGCGCTTGCGCTCATGAGCTTAAAGGTCAATTCACCATTTTCCCAACGCTCAAGACTAAATTGACTTCCTCCGTTATTTTTCGGATTGTATCTATGAAAATAGGCGAGTAAGCCAGGCTCAATCTCACGGTGAATATTTATGTCTTGAATAGTTAATTGGTCTTTCAGGTATTTGACTTCAAATTCAAATTTCTTTTTATTGGCATAAGGAACCACATAATGGCCAAGGACAAGTGAAAGACCGCACAGGAAAAATGAAGCAATAAGGAAGGGGCGAAGAATTCTGCTGTAGCTGATTCCGCTGGCGAGCATGGCAATGATTTCCGTACGTTGTGACATTTTCGAAGTGAACCAGATGACGGTTAAGAAAATGATGAAACTACTGAGCAGCGTTCCGAAATAAAGACAGAAATTTAAATAGTAGTGCACAATGATTTCATAACCGGTAGCTTTGGACTTCAACAGATCATCAATGTTTTCACTGACATCGAAGACAACAGCAATGATGACAAAAGCTAAAATCATAAAGAGAAAAGTGCCGAAGAACTTTTTCAAAATGAATCGATCTAAGATGCCAATCACAAGCGAGTACTTAAAGTGTTAATGACACTGTTTTTCCATGTCGCGAAGGTTCCTTCAATTATTTTTTCCCGGGTAACACGAACCAATTCAAGATAAAATGCGAGGTTATGTATTGAGGCTATTTGCAATGCTAAAATTTCGTTGGCTACAAATAAATGGCGCACATACGCTTTGGTATAGAACGAATCCACATAACTGGTTCCATTCTCATCAAGCGGAGAAAAATCATTCTCCCATTTTTTGTTTCTCATATTCATGGTGCCATTCCAGGTGAAGAGCATTCCATTTCGCGCATTTCGAGTAGGCATTACACAGTCGAACATGTCAACACCTAGTCCAATACACTCCAATATGTTCGCGGGTGTTCCAACTCCCATGAGGTACCGAGGTTTATCCTTCGGTAATATGTTGCAGACCAATTCGGTCATTTCATACATGACTTCATGAGGTTCACCAACACTTAGTCCTCCAATGGCATTGCCGTAGGCATTTTTATTCGCAATGTATTCCGCACTTTTTGCCCTGAGGTCACTATACACACTTCCCTGAACAATAGGGAAGAGGGCCTGTTGATATCCGTATTTTGGATCAGTATTGTTCCATTGATTGAAACATCGGTCCAACCATTTGTGGGTGATGTTCAGTGAATCAATGGCGTATTTCTTATCGCACGGATAGGGCGGACACTCATCAAAAGCCATGACGATATCTGCACCAATACTGCGCTGAATATCCATCACATTTTCTGGAGTAAACGTGTGTTTCGAACCATCAATGTGCGATTTGAAAACAACACCTTCTTCTTTTATTTTTCTGTTATTCGATAAACTGTAGACTTGGTAGCCTCCACTGTCTGTTAAAATGGGACCTTGCCAATTTATAAATTGATGAAGACCTCCTGCTTGTTCCAAAAGGTCTGTACCAGGTCTCAAATACAGGTGATAGGTATTGCCTAAGGTAATTTGAGCTTTAATTTCATGTTTCAAGTCGGGTTGCGAAACAGCTTTCACACTTCCCACCGTACCCACAGGCATGAATATGGGAGTCTGTATTTCACCATGCGCTGTATGTAAAACGCCTGCTCGAGCTTTGCTTTGGCTGTCTTCTACAATTAAATCGTATTTCATTTTTTAATTGCCTGCAACCTTTATTTTAATTTCCAATTTGAAATGCGCATTTATGACATCTATGAACTCCTTTGATGGAGCCAATGCTTTGGAAAATGTGAAATTGAAGTTTTTATTTGATTGATTTTTGGATTTCAATTTAGAGGCATTTCCAAAGCCATAAACACGAGTATTTCCCTCAGACATTGGGAAAATATCAAGCAGTGGAATTGATTCGTCAGAGTGCGTAATGGCCGATGCAGCCGACGAAAGTTCCAGTTGATTATCGAAATTCTCCGAACAAATCAACGTGTTTTTTTCTAAAGTAAGTGAGGAGATTGCTGGTGTGAGTATACTTAATTCTTCAGGAAGTACAATGCAAATGTTTTGGCAATTGTTACGTTTGTCGCCATTCAGCTTTTTGAATAGAGAATTCAATTGTTCAGATTGTTCTGAAAGTATATCGTTGACGTCGAATTTAGGATTGTCAGTGATGGACGGATTAGGCAAAAGCAAAACATCATACCCGGTAGAACAAAGCCCTTGTATAAACGCTGAGTAACCCATGTTCATACCCGAAGATTCCAAATTGGAATACATGACCATGAGCGGAGGGGTAGAAGCCTGAGTTGAATTCCCTTTGAAAAACAGGGCAATTGCGGGCTTATCATACATTGTGTTGAATTCTATAGGGGCTGCACGATGAACAAAACTTTCAGTGTTCGACCCTTTTGATGCATCAATAAATTTGTTTTTATAGTTCACAATGAACTTGCTTTTCACTTCAGGTGACTCGATCTTGAAAATTTCCAATGTGCTCAGATTTTCAATTCTACTGATTGAAAACTGGGGGTTTCCAATAGATTTTTCAGCGAAAATGAGGAGTTGTTTGCCCTTTTCGGTGAATGAGAGGTTGCGACGCTCGCGTCCTGTAGTTACAAAACCGATCGCATCTAAATTCTCTGCCGAAGAAATAACATGTGTAACGTCAATGGCATTGGCAGGATTTGATTTGTCCACAACAGGGTTGCCATTCTCAATTGAAATGGACCCCGTTTGTATTCCGCTCCCCCAAACATTGGATTTGATAAAAAACGATTTACTCTTTTCATTGAAACCTTCAATGTTCATGAAAACCCCTTTTTGCCAAGATTTTATTTTTGTTGCTGGTTTGCCTGCGATAGAAACATACAAGCACAACTCGTTTTTGTGATAAGTTATGTAACCAACCAAGATTCCATTTTTATCAATGAACGCGCTCTGAACACAACCATTCAATTTAGATACAAGTTGAGGCGCCTTGCCATCAGTGGGGAATTGATACAGCACATCAGCACCTTCCTCTTTATTCACGAAAAAGAAACCAGCCGCTTGTGGTGATTTAGAACAAATCAAAGCTTCGGTGAAGCGCAAACTAGAAGGGACCACATTTTTTTGCTTCAGAAAGACCATTTCTAAGCTGTTGCGCGCACCGTTCTGTATTGTTAACATCAGAAAATCTTCATTGATGCAATGAATGCCGTTGTAATTATTAGACTTGAATTGACCCAAAATTTTGCGCTCGCCCTTTTCAACGTCATAAGCAATAATAGAAGCTTGAGTTTGATTTCGGCCAATAAATAATATTTCCGCATTGTTATTACCCGCACAGGCTGAGATGAGTTCCGTTTCCTGACTTGCAGACAGCTGTGGGCGAGTGTTCTCAACGAGAAGATTTGATCCTGTTGGATTTATTGATACCGGTTGTGCAAATGACTCAAGACAACCGAGCAAAGCAAATAGAAAGGCAATTTTTTTCATGTTGCGAATTTACGAATGATGATTTCAACTTCTACTTTCTTGAATGTCGATAATTTTTGAGCTTTTTTTGTTTGACTGTTATCTAGTTTGAGGGTATATTTGCAAAAAAATGACTATTTATTAACGATGGCCCCCAATTTTAAGGGGGGGGGTAAACAAAAAATTATGAAAAATCGTCAAATTGCTCTTCAGGAAATCAACGCAAGAAATTCCGCTAACTCTTCAACGAATGGAGAAAGAATCAGTAATTATTTTGGTAAAAATGTCTTTTCGCCTCATAAAATGAGAGAATATCTACCTGAGGATTTGTACGAAAAACTCATGGATTGTATCAATCACGGAACGCGCATTGATAGAAATGTGGCAGATCATATTGCTGCAGGTATGAAAGAATGGGCCATGAGTAAAGGTGCTACTCACTTTACCCATTGGTTTCAGCCTTTAACTGGCTCCACTGCGGAAAAGCATGACAGCTTTTTCAAGCCCATGTCAGACGGAAGAGCAATAGAGAAATTTGAGGGAACCATGCTCGTTCAGCAAGAACCCGATGCATCCTCATTCCCGAATGGTGGTATACGAAATACGTTCGAAGCTAGAGGTTACACATTGTGGGATCCGTCTTCACCAGCTTTTATTGTAGGAAACACCCTTTGCATACCAACCATTTTCATCAGCTATACGGGGCATGCTTTAGATTATAAAATGCCTTTAATTAAAGCTCTAGGTTCCGTAGATGCTGCGGCAACTGCGGTATGCCAATACTTTGATAAAGATGTGAATAAAGTGAATACTACGTTGGGTTGGGAACAAGAATATTTCTTAGTTGACTCTGCGTTGCATAAACTTCGTCCAGATTTAGCCATGACAGGCAGAGTATTGTTTGGAAAGAAACCGGCAAAAGGCCAACAATTGGAAGACCATTATTTTGGGAGTATTCCCGAACGTGTTCTTGCATTTATGAAGGAATTTGAATACGAATCGCACTTGCTTGGTATTCCCGTTACAACAAGACACAACGAGGTAGCACCCAATCAGTATGAAGTGGCACCTATGTTCGAAGAAGCTAATTTGGCGAATGACCACAACCAGCTTTTGATGGATGTATTGAAAAAAACAGCTCAAAAACATAATTTCAATGTGTTGTTCCATGAAAAACCTTTTGAAGGTGTCAACGGAAGTGGAAAGCACAACAACTGGGCTCTTTCTACCAATACAGGGGTGAACCTGCTTCGCCCAGGAAAAAATCCAAAGTCAAATTTGCAATTCTTAACGTTTGTTGTGAATACGGTCGCGGCCATTTTTGAAAATGCAGATATTCTTCGTGCATCCATAGCCGGAGTAGGAAATGATCACCGCTTGGGAGCAAATGAGGCGCCGCCTGCCATTATGAGTATCTTTCTTGGTGTTCAACTGAATGCCATGCTCGATAATCTTGAGAAAAACATCAAGGCGGGCAAAATGACACCGGAAGACAAAACCGAGCTCAAGTTGAACATAGGTAAATTGCCTCAAGTACTTTTAGACAATACAGATCGCAACAGAACATCACCTTTTGCTTTCACCGGAAATAAATTTGAATTCAGAGCGGTGGGATCAAGTGCGAATTGCGCGAATGCCATGATAACGCTGAACACAATTGTTGCGAATCGTCTTATTCAATTCAAAAAAGATGTAGATGCGAGAATAGCGAAAGGAGATGATAAAGACGAGGCAATACTAAAAGAACTGCAACGCCTCATTAAAATGAGTAAGAGTATCCGATTTGAAGGGAACGGATATGGCGAGGAATGGGTAAAGGAAGCAGCTAAAAGAGGACTTTCAAACATGAAAGATACGCCAACGGCCTTGAAAGTATGGAAGGATAAAAAGGTGATAGCCATGTTTGAAAAGTTGAATGTCTTAACCAGTGAAGAAATTCATGCGCGTTATGAAATTGAAGTTGAAAACTATGGAAGAAGACGTGAGATTGAGGCTGAACTTGTTGTTGATATTGCATTGAATCAAATTATTCCTGCATCAATTCAATACCAAAGCAAATTGGTCGAGAATTTAGAAGGGTTGAAAGATGTATTTGGAGCAGAATTCAAGAAAATTGGTGCCACTCAGCTCGAGATTGTGAAGACGTTGGGAATGCAAATAAATGCGTTGAAAGCAAAAGTAGGTGTCATTCAAAAGGAGCAATCTAAAATTGAGGGTGCTTCGCCAGAAACGGTAGCCTCTGTGTACTGTAATAAAATTAAACCCCTAATGGATCAGGCCCGAGAAGCTGCCGATGCACTTGAAGCCTTGGTAGACGACCAAGAATGGCCGCTACCGAAAATGAGGGAGCTGCTGTTTACCTGCTAGGGCTTAATTTGTTAAAAACATACGGAAATTGGGAAATTTGATTATTTTCGCAATGAACTAACCCTATTGAACTAATTCAATTTATATGAAATTGACGAAATCTACTTTTTTGACTGTATTGATGATGGCTTTCGGCCTGATTGCTTTCGCACAAAACAAGAAAATTGAAAAGGCAGACCTTGAATTTGCTGCGGGCGGTTACTACCAAGCCGCAGAATTGTATAAAGGTGAACTACCAAAGATAAAGAACATTGAAGAAAAAGGAAGAGTGCTTTTTCAAATAGCTGAATGCTATCGTATTTCTACGAACTACGGTATGGCTCTCGATTTTTATGACAAGGCCATTCAAAGTCAGTATGATAAGAAGAATGCTGAGGTTTATTTCAATTTCGGAAAGTGTTTGCAAGAAATGGATCGTCTAGAAGATGCCATTGTTCAATTTAAGAAATACAAAGAGCGTGGAGGTATTGGGGCCAAAGCCGAAGCGCAAATCAAAATCTGTGAGGAGGTAGGTAAATTGAAAAAAGACCTGCCCAAGCGTCGCCTTCAAGCTGAGAACATGGAAGCATGGAATTCAGACGCTATGGATTACGGATTAACTTACTCATCGAAAAAGTTTGATGAGTTTATTCTCTCATCTTCACGCAAAGGTTCTACAACAGGTGCTGGAAATGACCCGCACTACGGTGAAGCGTTTCAAGATCTTTATACAGTAAAATTAGATAAGAAGTTTAAAGGTAATCAGGCGCCAATACCTGTGAATGCAAGTGTAAACACGGGTGTTCATGAGGGAGCAGCGGCATTCGATCGCGACTTCAAAAATTTGATTTTCACGCGTTGCGGTTTCGACAAAAAAGATCGCATGGGTTGTGACTTATACACTGCTGTTCGTCAAGGTGACAATTACGCTGCCCCAACATTGATTGAGGTAATTGATCGCAATTCAGATGACTCTTCACGTGTGGGTCAACCTTGCATGACGCCAGATGAGCAATTCTTGCTGTTCGCTTCAAACATGCCTGGCGGAAAAGGTGGAAGAGATATTTGGTATATGAAGTGGGACAAAAAATTAAAGAAATGGGTAGAATTGAAAAACCTTGAATCGGTAAATACTGCCGGTGATGATTACTATCCATTTGTTGATGATGATGGTACATTGTACTTCTCTTCAAACGGATTACCAGGCTTAGGTGGTTTGGATATTTATAAAGCTGCTTCTACGGGAGAAATGACTTTCGGAAAGGCAGAACACCTTGAAGCTCCAATTAACAGTGCATCTGATGATTTTGCCTTCATCATGGATAAAAAACCAATCATTGATGGTGAATTAATGGAAGGCATATTCGGATGTTACTTCACATCAAATCGTCCAGGCGGAAAAGGAAAAGACGATATTTGGAGAGTGTACGAATTGCCATTGGTATTTGAAATGACAGGTACAGCTTACAACAAAAAGACCGGAGAGAAATTGGAAGGGTGTACTGTAGTTGTTGTTGGTAGCGATGGTTCTACATATAATATGACTACAGATAAGAACGGTCAATTCAGCTTGGATCGCACAAAAGTGAAAGGTGAAACCAAGTATTCTGTAGATATTACGAAACAGAATTTCTTAGGAACGAAAGATCGTTTCTCAACAGTTGGAGCAAAGGTTTCCACAAACTTCACACAAGATTATTTCTTAACTCCAATTGAAAAAGACAAGGAATATCCTATGCCAACTGTACTTTATGAATTGGCAAAATGGGATTTGTTAATCAATGCGAATGGTCCTGTTCCAGTGAATTCTGCTGACTCGCTGAATTATTTACTGAATATATTAAAAGAGAATCCAACTTACATTGTTCAATTGGAATCGCATACTGACTCACGTGATACAAATGAGGCGAATAAGATTTTATCTCAAAAGCGTTCTCAAACTTGTGTGGATTATTTAATATCAAAAGGAATTGAAGCAGGAAGATTGTTAGCGAAAGGACAGGGTGAAGAAGTTCCAAGAGAAATTAAAGCTGGTGACCGCATTAGTCCAGAGTTGTTTGAGGAGTTCCCAATTGGAACTAAACTCACAGAAGAGTATATCAATTCTCTTACAACAAATGAGGCCAAAGAACGTGCACATCAGTTGAATCGTAGAACAACATTCAGAATCATTGGTTTTGATTACGTTCCGAAAACGAAATAGCAATTAAACGATTGAAAGGGCTGACATGATTGTCAGCCCTTTTTCATTATTCTTAAGATGAATTCTAACGAAAATAGATACAATAGCAGAGGAGTTAGTGCAGGTAAAGAAGACGTACATGCTGCAATAAAAAATGTAGACAAGGGCTTATTTCCAAAAGCTTTTTGTAAAATCATTCCTGATTATTTAACGGGTAGCGAAGAACACTGCATCGTTATGCATGCCGATGGTGCAGGAACAAAATCGGCGTTGGCATACATGTATTGGAGAGAAACGGGAGATCTTTCTGTGTGGAAGGGAATAGCTCAAGATGCCTTAGTCATGAATTTAGATGACCTCTTGTGCG
>VGFR01000057.1 GCA_016868835.1 Bacteroidota bacterium
CAACGGCTTGCTTCGCAAGCAATTCAAGCGTTGCATAAGGCTGGGTAATTCCTCTATTGAACTGAACAGGCATGGTACAAATCTAAAACATTCATTTCGTTTTAAATGACTAAAATCAACTAATGTATTGAGCGCACTCATTTATAGAGTCATTCATTTTGACTTTAATCAGTTGTTTTTCCGAGGGTGTACAGAAACTTCCCCTCAACGTAGGTCTCACTCAGAATATTCCATTTCATGAGCTTGGCTAGGTGATTCATAATTACCGGTCTTGGCAAATTCAATTTCCTAGCGAGTTGATTCAACGTCATTTGTTGATTCTTCAATAAGTCGAAAAGCTGCGATTCTCTCTCTTTAAATTGAAATAAGTTTCCAGAGAATCCTTGATCTTCGTGAATGGCATGCATGCGATTCCAAACATTAGAAGCTTGCCACGTTTTATCAGCCCTACGTATATAGCTTATCCATTCGCCATCAACCAAGCACTGAATGGGTTTTTTGGATGATTCCTCAACTGAAATTTCAAGGACATATTTACCGTCTACTTTCCACAATTGATGATTAAAATGTAAGGCTGGTCTACAAAACTCTTCAGCACTTCGAATGACCATGTGCAATTCTTCGTTGGGAGATATGCCACAAATTGATCCGTTGTCTTTCACTCCAATAAGTAACCTTCCCCCTTCCGAATTAGCGAAAGCAACAAGAGAGCGAGCTATTTTTTGTGAACTATCAACACGCATCTTGAAATCTTGATGCAAGTGCTCGCCCTGCGCTATGTATTGCAGGACATAAGACATGAAATTAAATTGTAAACTCCTCAGCAAAGATTCCTGAGTGAGTAGCTTGTGCTAAAACTTGCTTTTTTTCTATTAGAAAACACTGTGGTGATTCGTGAAATATTCCTGAATCAGTGGCAATAGCATTGCTAATCTCCCGATGATTTAACAAATCTAAAAGGTAGACGGGTGTTGTGTTTTGTTCCGACCATTGCCTTTCAAACCTTCCAACTGCTGCAATACTTATGCTGCAACGTGTACTGTGTTTAAACACAATGAATTTTTCGTTGGAATTCCAAAGGGCATTCCATTGTTCCAACGCATTTAATTCCAACCAAATCATTTAACCAACTTGCTCGTAATTTCATCACCCAAAGGGTCAACACCTGACGCGTATTCCCCCAACCATTCACCCGAAGGAGAAATTAAAAATTTGTGGAAATTCCATTTCACGTTACCATCAGAAACACCATTCAAGGTTTTGTTTGTTAACCATTGGTATACCGCGTGTTGATTCTTTCCTTTCACATCTAATTTATCGGCCAATGGAAATGTAACGCCGTAATTTTTTTCACAAAAAGTAACTATCTCTTCGTTTGATCCGGGCTCTTGACCAAGAAACTGATTGCACGGAAATCCTACTATAACCAAACGATCTTGAAACTTTTCATAAAGCGCTTGCAATTGTTTATACTGTGGTGTGTAACCACATTTGCTGGCTACATTCACGCACAACACATATTTTCCTTTGAAGTCCACCATAGATGCCGACTTCCCGTCAATGGTGGTATATGTTAAATCGTAAAAGCTCATTTTTTCAGTATTAATTAAGTTTTCAGGTTTTTGCCAACGACTGCGCATTGCAAATAAGGCAATACCGCCAGTGGTTAGAATAAGGGCCAAAATGACTAGTGTAATTCTCATATGAATAAAAACGATTAATATGCAATAATGTTCACTCGGTTCGAGCTAATTTAGCCGAAATGTATAGGAAAATGATTGAAACATCAGCTATTGAAGAGTTAGAACTCCAAGCGAAAGAACATTCGGCAGTGCTCCATCCGTATTTAGACCAATTGTCTGCCGGATTCCCAAATAACCCGAACAAGGCAATTGCCTATTTCGCCTCTCAATATGCACATTACAGTGCATGGTTTCCAAAATATCTCAATTCCGTAATTGGCAAATTAAGTGAAACGCAGCATCAGGAGCATCTTCTTGAAAATTTGCGCGAAGAAGCGGGACAATTGAATGAAGAAGAACAATTTGCCTTACAAGAATTAAAAATTGATTTAGACTGGGTGCTCGGTATTGCTCATCCCGTTCTGTTTGATCGTTTTAAGTCTACTATCTGTCTCAACGAAACATGGGAAATGCAAAATGCGGTAAATACTTGGCGAACAAACTTTCTGAATTACCTCGAAAACTGCTCAGAACTTGAAGCTGTTGGGGCCATTGGCCTTGGTACCGAATCCATAGTAAAACACTTCTACAAAAGCATAATTTCAGCTATTGAAAAACATACTCAACTTACACTGGAAGAGTATGTGTTCTTTCCACTTCATACTGAAGTTGACGATGAACATGGTAAAACCCTTCTGCGCATTGCGGAAGAACTTGTTCAAAAAAATGAAAATGGATTACACATGTTAAAAAAAGGCATGCTAACGGCTCTTGATTTACGCGCTAAATTCTGGAGTGAACTGCATCTTGAAACCTCTCATTTCATAGCTTTATGAATCCCATAAAAACAGCAATCTTCAACGGCCATATAACGGATTCTGAATTGCAACTGGTGGAAACATGTCGACTTCACTACATAGATGGACAGACGAACATTTCAATGTTGCCAAATCTAGACAAGAAGTTAGATCTTATTTTCCAACTTTCCTGGATTCAAGGCGCACTGAATACAGATCTAACTTTCGAAGAAAACGAGTCCTTGTCTCAAGAAATATTTGACCACATTTGTTTCAAAAGAACAAAACAATTATTTGCCGACGTGAACGCAAAAATTTCATTGACTCCTGCTGATGAAAATCAAGTTTTTGTTGGAAATGCCTTTACAAAATTCAATGAAGAATTGTACTGCAATGTGAATAATAAATTGAATATTGATTTTTCGGTCAATCGTATTCCTTTTCCTCTTGAAATATTAGATCCGCGTGTTGTTCATGTCGCACCGAAAAAAAACAATGAGTTACACAAACATGCTCACGAGACTGTTTTTGTTTTTTTCTCAGGAAAGGGCCATGTTCTAATCGACGATAAAAAAATTCCAGTTCAGTCGGGAAGTATTGTATTTATTCCAAGATGGAGTATGCATCAAAGTCAGAATGATTCAGATGAAGAAATGATATTCTTGGCAGTGGCTGATTTCGGATTTACAGAAAAAGCATTTGTAGGGAATTATTTAAAAACAGCACGGTTAAAGACCGAAAACTAAATAATGAATTCGACTCGACCAGCAGGAATGCTTTTTATTTTTATAACGTTACTTGTTGACGTAATTGGTCTAGTTTCCTGGCGCAGCCTTTTTTGCAGGTGGAATTTGCTGCATTGTTGCATTGTTCATTGCCATGCGCACACTTAAAAACAAATCTTTATGAAAAAGGCCCTTTTTTTAGACAGAGACGGCGTTATTAATCACGACCCCGGCGATTACACGCATGCATTGGAAGAATTCGTCTTGCTTCCCAATGCATTGAATGCCATGAAATATGCTCAAGATTTGGGATATGAAATTGTTATTGTCACAAATCAGGCAGGTGTATCAAAAGGCCTCTACAGCAAACAAGAAGTAGATCGTATTCATACCTTCTTACGCAGTGAATGCGCCAAAAAGAAAATTGAGATTCGTGATATTTATTACAGCATTCACCATCCAGATATTTGCAATTCCATTTCGCGAAAACCCCATGGATTATGGGTAGAACGTGCTTGCGCGAAGTACGGATACGACAAAAATCATAGCTTCATGATTGGTGATCGAGAGCGTGATGTGCAATGCGCAGAGTCGGCAGGTGTGAAAGGATTTCAAATGGAAAAAAATGGCGATTTACTGCAATATGTCCAGAAGCTATGCAAGTAATATGGAACGGCAACCTTGTATACGAACATGAGATAACCCTAAATCTCAATGCCAATCGAGGCTTCCGATACGGCGAAGGTTTTTTTGAAACCATTCGTATTCACAACTTGAAAGCTCCCCTGCTTGAATTTCATTGGAGACGAATGAATGAGGCAGCCAAAATGTTCAACTTCATTTTACCTTTCAACTACCAAGATCTAGAAAATAATCTTTCTATGCTATGTTCCAGCAATCAATTGCAACAGGCCATAGTTCGAATTCAAATTTTTCGGGAAGGTTCGGGAAATTATCTCGCAGATGAAAATAGCATCATTCATTTTGCAATGACCATTCGTGACTTTCAATTTTCACCCACCAAAACATTTGATCATAGCGGGTGTCTTGATTACACCTTGTATTCTAAAAATCCGTTTGCTTCTTACAAAACGCTCAATGCGCTGCACTACATAGCAATGGCAAATGAAAGTAAAAAAAGGAAATGGGATACAGGAATTGCTTTAAATGAGCAGGGAGTTGCCGCAGATGCTTGCTGGCACGCCTTTGCTGTTCTTTCAGATGGTAAATTAAATATCCCAAAAAAAAATGCTGGCGGGGTTCAAAGCTGCGCCATGTCGGCCTTGAAACATATGCTGCGGCTTCAGAACAAGGAATACCATGTTGAGAACATGACCATTTCCCATCTGAATGAAGCCGATGAAATCTTTTTTATCAATGCAGTTGATGGAATAGTTCCATTGCATCACTGGCAGAATAAAAAATTATCCATCCTAAAAAGCAAAAAAATCGCACACGACTTTCAATCATTCTATTATTTTTGAAAACTATGAATCGAATTATTCTTATTTGTGTCCTAGCACTCGCGCATTTCAGTGCATTCGCCCAACCTCAGGTCAACGCTTGGAACGACAAATTCCGTCAACTTGGACCCGACGAGTTGGCTTCACCCAATACCTACCGAACCGCCAGTGGCGCGCCTGGTGCAGAATACTGGCAACAACAAGTTGATTATAAGATGAATTTAATCTTAGACGATGAAAATCAAAAATTGTTCGGGGAAGAAGTCATTACTTACCACAACAACTCGCCAGATGTTTTGGTATACCTCTGGATTCAGCTTGATCAAAACATCATGGCTAAGAACAGCGCCTCAAGTCAAATTGAGCAAATGAAGATCACGAACCAAATGCAAACCAATGACCTAATAGATTTAGAACCGTGGTTCGACGGTGGATTCAAGCTGACCAAGGTTGCTGATGCTGCAAATAAACCATTGAGCTACGTGGTAAATCAAACCATGATGCGCATTGACTTACCTCAACCCATTCAACCCGGACAAACCTATTCATTTCAAATTCATTGGAACTACAACATCAATGATCGCATGCGTTTAGGTGGAAGAAGTGGGTACGAATACTTCGAAAAAGATAAAAACTACCTGTATACCATAGCTCAGTTTTATCCAAGGTTGGCTGCATACATGGATTATAGCGGTTGGCAACACAAGCAATTCCTTGGTTCGGGTGAATTTACACTCGACTTTGGAAACTATGAGGTAAACCTAACGGTACCTTCAGATCACGTTGTTGCTGCATCTGGTGTTATTCAGAACCCAAAAGATGTATTGACCGCAGAACAACTGAAAAGATTCAATCAAGCTAAAACAAGTAATACTCCTGTAATTATCTGCACGCAAGCAGAAGCCATTGAACGAGAAAAAAACAAATTAAAGACTACGAAAACATGGAAGTTTAAGGCTGAAAACGTTCGTGATTTTGCGTTTGCCTCCTCACGAAAATTCATCTGGGATGCACAAATGGTAGACATCAACGGCAAGAAACCCTTGGCAATGAGCTACTATCCAAAAGAAGGAAACCCATTGTGGGAGCAATACAGCACGCGTGTAGTGGCGCATACCTTGCGTTCATACAGTACTCATACCATTGACTACCCCTACCCTGTTGCCATTAGTGTTCATGCGAAATGGATTGGAATGGAGTATCCAATGATTTGCTTCAATGGTGGACGACCTGAAGAAGATGGCACATACAGTGAAAACACCAAGAACGGCATGCTCAGTGTCATTATACATGAGGTGGGACATAATTTCTTTCCTATGATTATCAATAGCGATGAGCGTCAATGGACATGGATGGATGAAGGCTTGAATACATTTTGTGAGTATTTGGCAGAAAAAGAATGGGACCAAGAATTTCCTGCCCGCAGAGGACCTGCAAGAAATATTGTAGATTACATGAAAGGAGACAAAACCAAAATGTCGCCTATCATGACCAATTCTGAAAGCATTTATCAATTTGGAAATAATGCGTATGGTAAACCTGCAACGGGGTTGAATATTCTTCGCGAAACCATTATGGGAAGGGAATTATTTGATTACGCGTTTAAAGAATATTGCCGTAGATGGGCATTCAGGCATCCTACTCCTGAAGATTTTTTCAGAACCATGGAAGATGCAAGTGCTGTTGATTTAGATTGGTTTTGGAGAGGATGGTTTTATACCACTGAGCACTGCGACATGGCCTTGAAATCTGTGAAAGAATTCACCTTGAACACCCAAGATCCCGAGCTCATGATGTCTCTTTTGAAAAAAACAAATGAGGGGCAACCGGCTGACATTTCTATCATGCGCGACAAAGTCGCGGGAATTGTTCCGGTGGTTGAGCAAGATCCTGCAACTCGAGACAAATACAATGATGATAACCCCTATTTGGTGACCGATGAAATGAAGAAAAAGTATGAAGACTTCAAAAAGTCACTGACACCTGAAGAACAAAAGCTTTTGAACGAGCCCAATTATTTTTATGAACTTCAAGTTGAAAATTTAGGGGGATTGTTAATGCCACTCATTTTTGAATTCACTTTTGCTGATGGTTCAAAAAGCGACGTTAAGATTCCTGCTGAAATATGGAAGATGAACGAGCCAATTGTGAGTAAAGTATTTCGTTTTCACCAACCCATTAAGTCAGTTACACTTGACCCCTATTTAGAAACGGCAGATGTAGAATTGAATAACAACAACTGGCCTACAAAGCCAGTGCCTAGTCAGTTTGAAATATTCAAACAACGCCGTTAAATTAGATTTAATCTACTGAGTAAACCATCTTTGAAATTCCTACCAATGGAAATTTCACCTGATGGTAGGTGAACTGCCTGATTTGCAAGGTCAATGTCAATGATGAAATTCAAATTAATGATGGAACTCCTTGATATTTGAACGAACTCTTGCTTAGGTAATTTTTCTATGATGTCACGCAATGATATTTTGCAATTGATTATTCTACCCGAAAGCGCAAGCGAACAATACTTGCCATCTACTTCAACATATTCAATATCTGAGATGGCAATCTTTTTCAATTTATTTCCGACGCGTGTGTACAAACAGCCTTCAACAGGTAACGCGTTCACCACAAATCCAACATCTTCCATAGCATGTGCAGCAGCTAACTCAATAGTTCTCTCTAAAATAGGACGCTCAATGGGTTTTGGAATAAACGCCAATGGAGCCACTTTTTTCGCTTGATTAAACATATCTTCATTGTCATAAGCTGTCAAAAAAATGACCGGGCATTTTTTCAACATGTTCATCTTTCGGGTAAGCTCAATGCCATTCACCTGATCTTTCAATCCTATGTCGCAAATAATCACATCTGGGCGCTTGGAAGTGAATTCAAAAAGCGCATCAACGGCATTATCAACGCTTCCTACTACCTCATGTCCCATTTCGCTGATAATCATTTCAAGCGCCGTGCGAACAAGCAAATCATCTTCAACAATTAACAGTCTAATCTTCGAATTGTCCATAAGTCAAAAATAATCCTAAAAACGAGATGCAAATACAAATAAAATTTAGTTCTATTTTTGTGCCATGCAATCGTTTTCTCAGACACAAACTCTAGAACAAGCAGATTTGCTTGAATTACTAGAAACCAGGTTTCAACTTCTTGTATTTAATGATGATGTGAATACATTTGATCATGTCATTCGTTCCCTCATGCACATCTGTAAGCATGAGTGGATTCAAGCAGAACAATGTGCTTTGCTTATACACACAACAGGTAAAACTGTAGTAAAATCTGGAGAGCTCAATGAAATGAACGCCATGTGCACGGCATTGCATGATCGTGGAATATCTGCCTCAGTAGTCTCTGAATAAATGAGCACAGAAAGACTTCATCAGATTCAAAAAATGCTAGAAACGCATGCTGAAGATCCTTTTCTTCACTATGCCTCCGCTTTGGAATACGAGAAATTAGAACAATTTGATGAAGCTCAAAAAATACTATCAAATCTCTGTATCAAACAGCCCGAATATTTGCCCACGTATTACAGATTGGGTCAAATTTTAGAACACCTAAAAAACCCTGAATCTGCCATTGAAACGTATATTATAGGATTGAAACTGGCCAAATCAAAAAAAGACTTTAAAGCTGCCGGTGAATTAACAGAAGCCTTGATGCTTTTAGATGTATTCGATGAGTAAGCCATTTCCTGAATTTCGCATTGCCATTTATTGCAGCTCTGAAAGTTGGGGCGGCCTGGAAAAAAACAGCATTGAACTGGCTATACAGCTCCAAACAATTGGATTTGATGTAACTGCTTTTGGTTTGAAAAATGCATCGTTTTCCAAATATGCAGAACAACATCATATTCATACTACCTATATTAAACGGAACAAGCGCTACGCTGACCTTTCAAGTGCTTTGAAACTTCTCAAACAATTTCAATTTCATACAATCACCCATTGTATTTTTCGAGACCCACGAGATATTTCCATCATGGGAATCACCCATTTTTTATACCCAAAGTTCAAAGTAATTTATTACCAAGCTATGCAATTGAATGGACCTAAAAAATCCATTCCACATCGCATTCGACTCTCACAAATTAATGAATGGGTTTGCACTTCGAATACCCTGAAAGAACAAGTCATCAAGTATACGCATGTGCCTGCAGAGAAAATGCACGTCATTCCACTTCAAACAAAAATTCCAGAGCGTACAACTGTAAAGCAATCGTTATTTGAAAAATTCAATATACCTCAATCCAAAAAACGAATTGGTTGTGTTGGCCGTCTGGACCCGCAGAAAGATCAATTCACTCTCCTTAAATCGTTTCAATCCATATTGAAAGAAACAGATTGGAATCTCATTTTTATAGGCGACACTACATTTCAGGAAGGCGACGAATATGCCACTGCATTGAGACTTTTTGTCAATGAAAACCAACTCGCCGATCGCGTCTTTTTTATACCCTATCAAGAGAATATACACGCCATTTACGAATCGATTGATCTTTTTGTTTTACCCAGTATCTCAGAGACATTTGGAACAGTTACCATTGAAGCAATGGCTCATGGTCTAGCCATTTTGGGAACCAACTCGGGTGCAACTCCGGAATTATTGAATCAACCAGAAAGACTATTCGAACCACAAAATGTGACTGAACTTGCAACAAAAATGCTTGAACTCATAAACAATGACGCTCTCCGAAATGAGGCTGGTCTGTACAATGCCAAACGTTTCCAGACGCAATATTCAGAAACCACTTTTCAAGAAAAATGGAATAAATTATTAAATCAAATATGATAAGTTACAAGCCAACCGATTGGATAAAATTGGTATTCAGTTTCCAGAAGTCAGACACATTTAGAAAGCTTTTTTGGTTCATTCTATTGCTTGGTGTTTATTGTTTTGCTGTCCATTGGCTAGAACAGGATTATCTCAAGATGGACGAAAACAACACCATTACAAAATTGAATATTTTGCACTCTATTTTGGGACTTGTCATGTCGCTTCTGCTTGTTTTTCGAACCAATACAGCTTATGATCGGTGGTGGGAAGGACGCAAAGCTTGGGGAAGCTTGGTTAACAGTTCTCGCAATCTAGCTTCGAAATTGAATGCTCTGCTTCCAAAAAATGCGGAGAATAAACGCAGAAGTCTCATCAACTTAATTGCTTATTATCCAAAAAGTCTTGCATTCCACTTGTACTCCGAAGAAACACGTTTGGCTTTATCAAATGAAATTCCCGAAGACCTGGGTATTCCGCGTCACATCACACACCAACCCAATTTCATTATGAGTCAAATTCATAAGGAAGTTATTGACTTAAAAAAAGATGACCTTATTTCAAGTACTGACCTACTTCTACTGGATCAAGAAATTCGAAATTACGCCGAAGTATGTGGCATCTGTGAACGCATAAAAAACACCCCTATTCCTTATTCATACAGCTCTTTTTTACGAAAGTTTATTATTACATACATACTTACCCTTCCACTTGTATTCAGTCTCATTCTTGGGTTGTATGTCATTCCATTTTCCATTTTCATCTTTTACGTTCTCGCCAGCTTGGAACTTATTGCTGAGGAAATTGAAGACCCCTTTGGTGGCGACGAAAATGACATTCCCACCGAAAAAATTGCTAGTAACATTGCAAAAAATGTTAAAGAAATCTTGCACAAGGCTTCGAACTAAACAAAAGTTGTTGTACAATTGCAGCGGAAAAAACATTCTGTCTTTCCATCTCACTAAAGAAAAATCACTCCTACATGTTAGATATTATCGCGTTGAACGCCATGAAAGTGGCCGAGTTAAAGAGCACAGCAGAGTCTTTGGGTATAATAAACCTAGAAAAATTTAAAAAACAAGATCTTGTTCTTGCTATCCTAGATAAGCAAAATGTTTCATCGAAAACAGTTGAAACATCTTCGGAACATGCAACTTCAGTCTCGCAACAAGAGACAGAAAGTTCAACAATTTCCCCTGTTGACAACAACAGTGAAGGGAAATTTGAACGCAAAAGAAGAGAACGAAAACCATTTGTTCCGAAGGAAGAGAAAAGCAACGAGGCGCCTGATGAAACTCAAATTGAATCACATTCTGAAGGGCAATCGCAACATTCCCACAGATCTGAAAACAGAGACAACAATCGTTTTCAACAGCGCAATCAAGATCGTCAAGATAGACCAGAAAGACAAGACCGATCAGAAAGACAAGACAGACCGAATCGCCACCGCGAACAAAATCAAAACAACAGACCTCAGAACAGAGAACAAAATCAGGAAAACGAGGAATCGAAAAATGAATCTTCTATTGTACGTCCTGACCGCTCGAGAAGAGGTATGCCTGATGAGCACGGATATAATTTCGATGGATTAGTTATGGCGGAAGGGGTATTGGAAGTAATGCCCGACGGATTCGGATTTATGAGATCTTCAGATTTTAACTATTTGAACTCTCCCGATGATGTCTACGTTTCTCAACAACAAATTCAATCATACGGATTGCT
>VGFR01000058.1 GCA_016868835.1 Bacteroidota bacterium
CATGACGCTAAAGACGGAAGCCAACGTGCTTTTGCTAGATGAACCAACCAACGATATTGACGTGAACACTCTACGTGCATTGGAAGAGGGTGTTGAAAGCTTTGCCGGATGCGCGGTTGTCATTAGTCACGACAGATGGTTCTTAGATCGCATTTGCACGCACATTCTTGCATTCGAAGGAGATTCGCAAGTTGTTTATTTCGAGGGAACGTATTCCGAATATGAAGAGAATAAACGCAAACGTGTAGGTGACTCTGGACCAACCCGAATCAAGTACAAAAAACTAACGCGCTAAGCGTTTTTGTTTTTAACGCATTGAAGTTGTAAAAGTTATTGTTTACAGGTAACCTTGATTGCCTATTCTTCGTTACTTTAGATTAGCGAAATAGGATCAATATGCAACTACGTCTACTCGGTTTAATTCTTCTCGGCTCACTTTTTTTTCCAATTCAATCTTTGGCTCAAAATAGCTGTGAGACAGCCGCTGAAACTTTTTGTGGTAGTCCAAATGCCATTATTATCAACGCCGCCGTAGGCTTTGACAATACCAATTACTGTGGCTTCACAAATACTGGAAATGAATATTTCCTCAGTTTCACACCAACAACAACGGGTGAATATACTGGACAATTATCTGACAACGGCGATTTTACGCCGGTTGATATTCGATACAAAGATGCAAGCTCAGGCTGTGCCACTGCAGATTGGATCTGTGCCACTTCAGGGCCCATAACTGGTGGTATGAGCACCAACGCACTTTTTTTAAACCAAGGTGTTACATATATCATTTGCATTGATGTTTCGAGTAGTGGTAATAACTTTTTTGGTTCCTTTCAGTTTGATTGTCTAACACCTCCTCCGGGTAACGACTTGTTCGAAAACGCTGCATTCTTGGGTTGTGAAAGCTCTGTGACCGGAACATTGCACGGCGCCACTCTTGATTTGGTATCAAATCCTTTCCTAATCTCGCCTAACAACACGGGTGTATGGTATGTGTATGAGGGAAATGATAATTTAACTGCCTTAACCACCTGCTCGAACATCACCAATTTCGACACTCAAATCTCTGTTTACATTGGCGATTCATGTATTGCAGCTAATGATGATGATCCAACATGCAATGACCCCAATAGCTCGAGAGTTACTTTCCAAGCCAATGGCGGAACAACATACCACATTTTTGTTCATGGTATAGCTCTCGGAACTTCGGATTTTCAACTGACGGCTTCATGCACTTCTTCATGCACTGCTCCCCTCAATGATGCTTGTGAAGGTGCAATTCACTTGGGAACCTTAACCAATATTGAATGCATAAACCCGCAATCGGCAGGCACCAATTGCGCAACCCAGCCTTTTGAGAACCCCTATGGAATTTCTAGTTTTTATACCATTCAAGACATTTGGTATACATTCCAAAACCCCACTACCCTTCTTGAAATTCAAATGAATGCACAAGGAAATACTCAAATTGGATACGCCTTGTATACCGGTAATTCGTGCGAAAATCTGTTCGGTCCTTTGGTGGTGAGTCAAAACATTTCGAGTATTGGTGGTGATTATTTCGAATGGATCACAGCTGGAGCAGATTATTATTTGCAACTATTTAGCTTACCCGGTGAAGCGGGCGATTTTAATTTTTGTTTGACCAATGCTACATGCACTCAACCAAACAATTTAAATGTCTCAAACATTAATGCGAATTCGGCTCAACTGAATTGGACCAATTACCAAACAGGCACCACGGTTGATGTTTTTTATACCACCTCACCCATTGAAATTCCTTCAACCACAGCAAGTGTCTATGGCGTTGCATTTCCTTTTACTACACTCAACAATTTACAAGAATTCACTACGTATTACGCCTATGTGCGCAACAGCTGTGGCAACGGCGACAGCCCGTGGTCCGCTCCGGTTACATTTACAACATCTTGGAATACTCCCGACTGTGCTGCAGCAGCTGAATTGACTTGCGGAGTTTCAGAAACTCTATTTTTTGAAGGAGCCGGATCATTCCCAGGAACTGCTTGCAGTGCAACTCCTGGCCGCGAATTTATCTACTCGTTTACCGCGCCCATTTCAGGTACTTATGAAATAGAGAGCAACAATAATTCTTTCAAAATCTACGTGCAAGAAATAGAGAACGGATGTGAATTCAGCACCGCTACATGCGCTATTACCCAAGCGGGAAAACAATATATTCATTTGAATGCCGGACAAACCTATTTCATTTTATTCGATGCCTCAAACTTAAATGTTGAACTAACCACCTTCACTTTGAACTGTCCAAGCCTTGGAGAAGATTTAGAAAATGCAAAATTCATTACCGGTACTTTTTATCCTGTTTGCAATGCCATTAGTAGCAATTTAGATAACCGTTATTTATCCTTGAACGGAGGTACGATAAGCGCCGATGCATACTACAGCTTTATTGCGGTATCAAACGGCATTAACCTAAAACTGAATACAAGCTTGAATAACGGTATTTCCAACTTGTCACTTGCTTTGCTTGACGCCCAAGGAAATCTAATTGATTCAGAAGTAAATGGTACAGGTGGAAATCTTTACATAAACAGTAATCAACTGCAAGCGGGTAACACATACTTCATTCGCGTGCTTGAGAATTCAAACGCTTCCAACACAGACTACACCTTGTGTTTGCGCCATTTGAAAAATGGAAATTGTGGAAACAACCCAAGTTTCAATCTAAACATGGGAAATTATTTCTCCGCTTCAGTAACAAGTGGTTGCACATACCGGTTTACAATTCAGGGCACCACTGGAATAGCAAACGGAAATACGTACATTAAAAATCAAAGCTCTCCATACTTAGTGCTGGCGAATGTTTTTCCAAATTTGGCCTATGACTGCAATTACTCCATAGCAGTACAAAACATCTATTCATTGCCTACGAGCAATGGGCAAAATGAAATTGTTGCAATGTCTGGAGTTAACCCATGCAGCATAAACATTAACCCACAAAGCGAGACCGTTTTAAGGTATATTGATAGATGCAATGTTCAAAGCAAACCCCGAGTTTCTTGGATTGCCGCCAATACATTTGTGCTTACAAACATTGGCTATCATTGGGAATTTCAGAAAATAGATAGTCAAGGCAACACCATTGGTCAGCCCATCATATACACAACTACGCGTTCAAACCAGTATTTAAATCTGGGCAATGTAGCACAGTTAGAATATGACACACATTACGAAGTTACATGTGCACCACAGTTTTCATACGGAACGGGAACATTAGGAACTTCCTACGAAATGTGTATTTCACCGTTTGCCGGATTCACTGATAATTCAGAAAGAAGTAGTGTTAATACTGCAACAAGTCCAGACCGTTTGTTGTACCCGAATCCTGCTTCAAGCTATTTTCAGATTGAAATCGCTGAAAATGTTCACAACGTTCAGCTTGTGAATGCACTTGGTGAAACCGTTCAGATTTGGAAGAGTGCGCAAACCATTTACGAGTTCAATTCTTTAGCGACGGGAATATATTTTGTTCGTTGGGAAGATGAATTGGGCCAACACTCAGAGAAGCTTTTTATTCTGCGTTAAATTTTCTTTGAACATGGTGTTCTCTGAAGTCGAAAATTCCTTCCAGCTTCTTTTTAATATAAACGGCATTCATAATTCGACCGAGAATTCCGTAGCCAACGGCATAAGAGACAATGTCTGTCATGAGAACTCCTTCTGAAGTTGTCTCAAAAATGTGTTGATGATGCCAGAACGCATAAGGACCAAATCGTTGTTCATCTACAAAATACTTTCCTTCCGTACAATGTGTGATTTCAGTTGTCCACTTCATTGGAAGATTCAAAAAAGGTCGAACCTTGTAATGTATCACCATTCCAGCATACATTTTCAATCCTCTTAAATCGGTTAAGATTTCAAAACTCATATCTGGAGGAGTGATATCATTCAGGTTCAATGGAGTAGAAAAATATTCCCAAACCACTTCTGGAGTGGCTTTTAGCAAGGTTGTCTTTTTGAGCGTGTACACTTTCATACACACATGAACAATACATCGGGTGAAAGGTTCTAACGCTTGTATTTAATTTTCTTGGTCCAGTCTAATGCTGGCTTTTCAATGAGCCAATACAAGCTCCAAGCACCAAGAATAGCGGTCATTTGCAATAGAGCCAGGCTAAGTAGAAGCACATATACATTCATTTCAGGAGAGTAAACCAGATGGTAATATAAAAACACAAACATGAGATGCGATAGATAAAACGAATACGAAACTTCACCAACGAAGTCTAGCCATTTCGGTCCCTTTTTCACCAAGAAGATAAAGAGGAAAGCAAAAACAGAAGCGGTTAAAATATGATATCCCAATCCGTGCAGTTTCTCTACTCCAACATAAATGGCCACAAGTGAGAACACAACAGCGAATAGAAACTCTACCCGTGTAAATAACATTTTCCAGTACATGAAAAGCGCGAATCCCAATGAAAATATGGGCAGATGGAAAAACAACGTTTCTTTAACATGAATGCCATTGAATAATAAAGAAAGCGGCATGATTCCCAATCCAAAATAAAAAGCCAAGTTTCGAATTAAACGGTATTTCGAGACCATGAGCGGCAGCATGATTGCGAGATAAATGTAAAATTGAAATTCAATGAAAAGGGTCCAATACACATCAATGACCCATTTTCCATCATTAAGGAAGGGCACCGCGAATGTTAAGGAATTGCCTATGCGTTGTAGCATTTCACCATTGAGTGATTGTCCTTCAATCAATAGCCAAATGACACCAACAAATAGGAAAATGGAAAGAACAAAGGGCGGATACAACCTCACCCAACGTTTGGCGACAAACCGAAAAACATTCCGATACCCATATTGCCCTTGAAACATAGACCAAGGCATAACAACACCACTTATAACAAAAAATACAGAAACACCTTCCTGTCCCCACGTAAGGTAATCATAATTATTCGGGAAATGTGCATTCAACAAGAAGGCACAATGGTAAACGCACACCATCCAAGCCGCAATGCCTCGCAATGATTGCAACCCACCGAGATGGTTGATGGAATTATTCAAATTCACCATAAAAAAAATCCTCGATTTCTCAAGGATTAAATATAGTACCCGGAGTGGGACTTGAACCCACACAGCCGCGATGGCCACAGGATTTTAAGTCCTGCGTGTCTACCGATTCCACCATCCGGGCAACTACATACAAAAAAACCTGATTAGATCAGGTTTCTTTGCTGCTATGAGCGAGAGACGAGACTCGAACTCGCGACCCTAACCTTGGCAAGGTTATGCTCTACCAACTGAGCTACTCTCGCAATAAATAAAAGAACTTTTAGGATGGCAAAAATAAGCACATTCCCTCAATCTGCAAGATTTTTTTGAAGATTTTTCACTTTCATCGCCAATGGATTCATGATCTTGAACCAAGCGAAAGGAACAAGAGCTAAAAGCATCATACTGGGATAGCCTGCCGGCAATTGTCCTGCGTTGTCTAACGATCTCAGGTGTTCATAAGGTCTTTCGGGATTTGCATGGTGATCACTGTGTCGGGTCAATTCAAAAAGCACAATTCTCCCCAAAATAAAATCGGAATTCCACGAATGAATTGGCGCTACATCTTCGAATCTATTCTCTGTAATTTTTTCTCTAAAAAGTCCATAGTGTTCAATGTAGTTCACCGTTTCCAAAAGTAAAATACCCACAACAGCCGCCAAAATGAAAGACAGGAACACTTTCCATCCGAACAATGCATAAATCAGGGTTAGACCGGTCAATTCAATAATGACATACAAAAGGACTTCATTGAAGAAACCATTCTTTTTTCTTTTAGCATCTTCTTTTGCAATTCTCCATGCGGACACGAATGAATGGGGAATTACCCGAAGATAAAAATGATAAATGGACTCATTGAGCCGTGCAGTGGCGGGGTCCTTCGCTGTGCCCACCCATTTGTGATGACCTTTGTTGTGCTCTACAAAGAAATGCATGTAGAGAGACGTACATAAGAGTGCCTTTGACATCAGCTGATCGCGTTTCAAGGGAGAGTGCCCTAACTCATGGGCTACGTTTATGCCGAAGACGCCACACATCATGCCCATGGCTGTGATATTTCCCCAATAAGTAAGGCTTGAAAATTCGTGGTTTTTTTGAACGTAGAGAAAAGCAATGAGAACGGCAAACTGAATGGGAACAGACAGCGAGACCAAGACAACCGGTATTGCATCTCTTTGTTTACGTGATGTAAATTCGTTTTGAAGTGAACTTCGATCTGTACCTACCGCAAACTCAAACAGCGGAAGGCATACAAACGAAAAGACAAGCGTAGAGAAAGACCAAATTCCTCCAACATAAAATCCAACAACAGCTAAGGCTGGCAATATAAAAGCGAAGAGGTATTTGAACTTCCCGAACATATTCTACTTTTGAATTATAGTGGCATTCTTTTCTTTTAACTCACGCAAAATCTGTTCATCTGACTTCCCGAGTTGACTCATGGCCAATTGAGCATCATCTGCCCATTCCGAGGTAGCAAAATCGGAAATAATAATTTCGTATTCGCGCTGAGCAACATCAAATTGTTTGAGAAATTCATCGGAAATAAAACCGAATTGAAAGTGAATTAAGGCCAATTTGGCAGGGTCGTTTTCCAGAGACAAGGCCGATTCAAAACTGCGCTTCACTTCATTGGCCATACGTGCACTTCCTGCAATGTTACCTGCTTTGACAAAATACTTCACTTTCTCATTGTTATCTTTCAAAGAATCACCCAAGGTGAGGCAGGCTTGCACCACTCCTTTGATTTCTTGTTGAGAAATTTGACCACGTTCCGCAGACATTGCCTTATTATCAAAGCCCTGAACCACACTTTTCAATGAATCTAGATTTGCACGCTTAGACTGTGCATTCTCTGATTGAGAGTTTTGGCCACAGCTAAAAAGTAGCAAAGCCATGGAAGAAAAAAAGAGTGTTCTCATTTGTAAAATTTCATTCGGTATTCAGTACTGATATTACCTGTTTCAATATCGCGCAATTTCCCTTTCAACAAATTGCGCTTCAACGCATTTATTCGATCTATGAATAAGATACCTTCAATGTGGTCATATTCATGCTGAACCACGCGTGCAGCAAAACCATCCAATTCTTCTTCGTAAAGATCCCAATTTTCGTCATAATACTCAATCTTTAAAGTAGATTTCCGCTTTACCTCCTGACGGATTCGGGGAATAGATAGGCATCCCTCCTCACAGTTCCACTCCTCACCTGATTCTTCAAAAATGATTGGATTGATGAAAACGCGTTTAAAGTCTTCACATGTTAGATCTCCATCTTCCCCCTCTGCAACGGGTGTTGCATCAACAATAAACAAGCGTATTGACCTACCAATTTGAGGGGCTGCAAGTCCTACGCCGTTTGCATTGTACATGGTTTCAAACATGTCTTCAATGAGTTTTTTGAGATCTGGATAATTCTGATCAATCTCTTCAGCTTTTTTTTTGAGTACGGGATCTCCGTATGCAATAACGGGTAAAATCATTATTTCAACTTATATTGTTATGTATTCAGAGATTTCAAGTCCATATCCTTCAAGCGCATTGCGCTTGATTTGCGAAGACGAAATTAATTTCATTTTCGTGACATGCAGTGTTCGAATAATTTGTGCTCCTATTCCGTAGTCGCGTTCATCGTTGTTTCTTTTCTCGTTTTCCAATAACACAAGAAGCCCTTTTCCTTCAGATTGAATGGTATTTAAAGCTGAATTCAAAGAACCGTGTTGTTGCAAAAGCACATCAATAAAATCGCCGTATGACGAAACCGCTTGAACCCGAACGGGAACAGCTTCAGACTTATCCCATTTTCCAAATTTCAAGGCGGCGTGATTTCGTTGGTTCGATTCACTAGAAAAGTGAACGATTTCAACGTTCATGCCTAACCAAGATCTATACTCTCTTCTTGTTTCAGAAATAAGAGTTTCCCGCTGCAGTCTGTATGCAACCAAAGACTCTATGGAAATCACTTTCAAATCCAACTCTTTGGCAATTTCCAATAACTGAGGAAGACGAGCCATGGTCCCGTCGTCATTCATAATTTCAACTAACGCACCGGAAGGTTTCATTCCGCACAAACGCGCTAAATCTATTGTGGCTTCGGTATGACCTGTTCTTCTCAATACGCCTCCTTCTTTCGCTATTAACGGAAAAATATGCCCCGGTCTTCCAAGATCTTCAGGGCGTGTTTTGGGATCTATCAAGGCTTGAATCGTCTTTGATCGGTCATGAGCGCTGATGCCTGTTGTGCAGCCATTTCCGATTAAATCAACAGAGACAGTGAATGCCGTTTTGTGGGGATCGGTATTATTGGAAACCATGAGTTCTAGATTCAACTCTTCGCATCTCTCTTGCGTAAGTGCAACACAAATGAGACCTCTTCCGAATTTGGTCATGAAGTTGATTACTTCGGGCGTTACAATTTCAGCTGGTGCAATAAAATCGCCTTCATTTTCACGATTCTCGTCATCAACAACAATAATTACTTTTCCTGCTTTCAGATCTTCAAGCGCTTCTTCTATGGTATTCAGCATATGTTCTTGTTGTTACATTCTATTCGGCATTTGAATGCCCAGTATTCCCATTGCATTCTTCACAACCTCACCTACCTTTTCAGTTAACTTCAATCTAAAACCTTTCTTCGCTGCGTCAGGTTCACGCAAGATGGACATGTTCTGATAGAAAGTATTGAATTCTCTCACTAAATCGTAAGCATAAACAGCAACAAGTGATGGATTGAATCCTTTTTGAGCATCTTGCAAAACTTGAGGAAACTCCACTATTTTCTGAATCAAATCTCGTTCTTCAGGGCTCAAATCATGAATTGGGTTTTGATCTATTTCAAAGTCAACTTTTCTCAGAATGGCTTGTGTTCGAACGTATCCGTATTGAATAAAGGGCCCTGTATTACCGTTAAAATCGATACTCTCTTTCGGATCAAAAAGCATGTTTTTCTTCGGATCAACACGAAGTAAAAAATACTTCAACGCGCTCATGCCAATCATTTTGTGTAGCGCTTCTCTCTCCTCACTACTTAACCCCTCAAGTTTACCTTGTTCTTCTGACACTTGTCTAGCAACTTGATTCATTTCATTCATGAGGTCATCTGCATCTACAACTGTACCTTCCCTACTTTTCATTTTTCCCTCTGGTAGCTCAACCATTCCGTAACTGAGATGAAAACACCTCTCAGCTTGGGCAACTCCCAATTTCTTTAGGACTTTGAACAACACCTTGAAATGATAATCTTGCTCATTTCCTACAGTATAAATTTGAAATGACGTATCAGGAAAATCTTCAAAGCGAAGCATGGCCGTTCCAATGTCTTGAGTAATATACATGGCTGTTCCATCTCTTCTTAGTAAAACCTTTTGGTCCAATCCCTCATCTGTTAAATCGATCCAAATACTACCATCATCCTTTCTAAAAAACACTCCTCTATCGAGGCCTTTCATGACCCATTCTTTTCCTAACAAATACGTATCACTCTCATAATAGAGCTTGTCAAAATCTACCCCCATGGTGTCATAGGTAACCTGAAACCCATCATACACCCAGCCATTCATTTTATTCCAAAGCGCTAATGTTTCTTCGTCTTTCTGTTCCCATTTGATTAACATTTCACGCGCGCCTTGAGCTATTGCAGATTGCAGTTCTGCATCTTCTTTCGACAGTCCATCAGCCACAAGTTGCTCTACCTCAAGCTTGAATTGTTTGTCATAGACTACATAATATTTTCCAACAAGTTTATCGCCTTTCAAGCCGCTTGATTCGGGACTTTCTCCGTTGCCAAATAATTTCCAAGCCATCATACTCTTGCAAATATGAATTCCGCGATCGTTGATGATTTGAACCTTGGTTACCTGGTGGCCATTTGCTTTAAGTAATTCAGAAACGGAGTATCCGAGGAAGATGTTCCTCAAGTGTCCAAGATGCAGCGGTTTATTTGTATTGGGGGAAGAATATTCAACAATGATTCTCTCTTTTGAATTTTGTTGTTGAATTCCGAAATTAGCTTGGTTATGAATGGAAAGAAATTCATTCATCCAAAATGAGTCTTTCAATTTGAGATTCAAAAAGCCCTTGACTACATTGAACGTTTCAAGTTCGTTGAATTGGTTTTGAAGGGCACTTCCGATTTCCGCTCCAAAAGCTTCCGGATTCTTACCCACTTTTTTAGCCAGTGGAAAAATAACCAAGGTCACATCTCCTTCAAATTCTTTTCTAGTTAACTGAAGTTGCAGTTCCTCTTCTTCAACATTCAATTTAAATGTGGCATTGAGAACCTTTACAAGCTGAACTCTCGTTTGATGGAATGCGTTCGATTCATAATTCATGTGACAAAAATAGATGATTGATGTATGAAATAAAAAAAGCCACTCCAACAGAGCGGCTTTCTAATAATATCGCGGTGCTGGGCTTACTTCTTTGAGAACTTTGCGTAGCGCGTTTTGAACTTATCGATACGACCAGCTGTATCAACCAACTGCATTTTACCTGTAAAGAACGGGTGAGATGCATGCGTGATTTCTAATTTAATAACTGGATACTCATTTCCATCTTCCCACATCACTGTTTCTTTCGAATTGCAAGTGCTTTTGCTTAAAAACATATAATCATTAGACATGTCTTTAAACACGACCATTCTGTATGATTCTGGGTGAATTTCTGGTTTCATAACTTTTTCTTTTTCTAAATCGGATTGCAAATTTAATCAAAACTTTGAAATTCACAAATTTATCCCCTTCATTTTCCCTATCCACATGCTCCTGTTTGAAATTGCAAAAAACGTATGTCTAAAGATGCCCAATGTTCCATTGCTTTGTTTTCCAGAATGAAAGTACTACAAACCACACTACTCTTCCTTGTTACTTTGGTCTCAGGGCTTGCTTTAACAAGTTTCTTTTTATCAAATCCCGTAACAGTTAAACTCCAGCATGCGACTTCGCTTTCACCGGGACAAACGGCATTGGTTGAGGTGAACATAAATAAGGGAGTAATTGAAGGGTTTGGCCTCTTAGAGATTGCTTTACCTGCAGATACTAAGGCTGAGGCTGTG
>VGFR01000059.1 GCA_016868835.1 Bacteroidota bacterium
AATTGTATTTGACTGAAATAGTGAACAAATAATCAGAATAAAAAAAGGTAAAAGCAATGATTTCGATTTTCGCATTTGGATTTTTTTTATTTCTTTTTGAAACGCATGTTTAAAGTTAAATATTTTTATTCCCAAACAGACGCTGTGATAGCTCAGGAAAACGATAAACAGCAACCAATAAAATAAAAGTAAGTATAACGCATGGTGCTAAAACAGGTACGCCGTGTTGTACGTGTGTGGCAACGGCTCCGCCCATATAAGCTGAAAGTAAAACGGTTCCAATAATTCCAGTTCTAGGAAGAATAAACAACAGTAAACTCACCACCTCAACCACTCCAATAAGGAAATAAGAGTGCGCATCAATGCCAAATTCCCCCGCCATTTTTACAGCCTCTGGGTTTGCTGTTAACTTTCCAAATGCACTCATTCCAAAGACAACTCCAACCAATCCGGTGAGAACCCAATAGATAATTTTATTCTTTTTCATATTCTTTTTTTTGGTTATCCGAATCGAAAGTATGACCTAAATCGAAATGATGGTTAGGAAAAATATTCATAAATGCAACCTTTAACAAAATGCTTTAGTCTATACCTTGACGAATGAATAAGTCAACCCTGTTAATTTCGAGTTGTAATTTTAACGTTTTCTCTCTTTTAAACAAGCCTTGCCTGAGCAAGGCTTGTTTAATTTTGTACCATGAATGATATTTCTTGGCTGTCTAGAACTAGTTTGCTTATTGGAGAGGAAAAGGTGCAGGTATTGACTCAAAAACATGTCATGGTAGTAGGCATGGGAGGCGTAGGTTCCTTTGCAGCTGAATTTATAGCACGCAGTGGTGTTGGTGAAATGACTATCATTGATGGTGATGTAGTTGATCCTACAAATAGAAACAGACAACTGCCTGCTCTCTCCACCAACCATGGTGTTTCAAAAGCTGAAATCATGGCCGAACGATTATTGGCCATTAATCCAGAATTGAAATTGCATGTTGTCAAAGATTTTGTGAATCCCGAAATGGTGCAAGAACAATTGTTGAGAAGGCCAGATTATATTATCGACGCCATTGATAGCATTACCCCAAAAGTTACTTTCATTAAACTCGCTTATGAAAGTCGAATACCATTGGTCAGCAGTATGGGTGCTGGCGCGAAGTTGGATCCCACACGACTTAAAGTTGTGGATATTTCCAAGACACACACGTGTCCCTTCGCGCAGCAAATCAGAAAAAATCTAAAAAGATTGGGAATAAAAAAGGGGGTGAAGGTTGTATTCAGCGACGAGGAACACATCAAGGAAAGTCTCATGCTCACAGATGGGAAGAATTATAAAAAGTCTGCGTATGGAACCATTTCTTACCTGCCTGCAACCTTCGGTGCGGCTGTGGCTTCGGTTGTTATTCGCAAATTAATTTCAAATTAATTCAACTACTTGGCTAATTCAAAATCAGAAAAGTCGAATCCAGGAGAAACTTGACATCCAACCAAACAATATGCACTTCCTTCGGGCAAACGTGCGCCAAACCACGTATTGGCCTTCACAACATGTTGAAGTACATCCCCCTGAATTAAATTTTTCCCAAGCCGAGTAATTTTCACGTCACTATCCGATTGCCATTCCATAATTTCAATGCAATCACCATCATGAAAATACCAGATCTCATCTGATTGTATTCGATGTTTCGTTGAAACTTGCCCTTTTGTTAAAAGAAAATAAATGCTCGTAGCATAGCTTCGTTTTCCATTGAATCCGGGAAATTGTAATTCTTGCATACTCCGATAAGTCTCGGAATAATAGCCGCCTTCAGGATGTTTGTTGAGATTCAGTTGTTGTATATATTCTTGCGCTTTCTTCATGAGGTAAAGATTCGTAATGGCGTCGAGCAAAAGTAAAATTTAAAGTGGAGGGAAGAAAAAAAGAGTGGCAAAGCCACTCTTTTTTATACTAACCAACTAAACTAAACTTATTTTTTCATGAAATTCAAACGACTGCCATCTGCACAAACAAGTGTGTACATTCCCGAAGTAAGATTTTCAACATTCAATGAAGTTACATTGCTTGTAAGTGTACCTTCTTGAATCATTTGTCCGGCTATATTGTATACTCTGAAAGTTTCACTTCCATTGATTTGTTTTTCTACAATGATATTGTTTTCGCATGGATTTGGATATGCGTTCATACCTGCAGCTGTAAGACCTTCAATTGATGCAGGAGGTAGTAATACCGCATCAATCACGTGCACAACACCGTTCCAAGCGTTTAAGTCAGCAGCAACAATATTGGCTGTATTGATCATAGCTCCCATGTTCAAAGAAATGGTTGTAGTTTGTCCTTGTGCCATGGTTATTACTTGCCCATCAACCAAATCTGAAGAAGCTACAGACCCTGGTGTAACGTGATATAACAATACGTTTGTGAGCGCTACAGGGTCTGCAATCAATCCGTCTACAGTTCCGTCAGGAAGAGCAGCGAATGCAGCATCTGTTGGAGCAAATACAGTATAGAAATAGTTATTCTCTAAAGTGCTTTGTAAGCCTGCTGCAACAACCGCTGCTTCCAACACCGTGTGCGCTGGTGAGCTTTCAATGATATCCCAAACATTATTTGCAATAATACCAGGAGCAATGATTGCATCAATAACGTGAACTACACCATTGTCTGTTACAATATCAGCAACGGTTACTTGAGCTTGATTGATAAACACGTTACTATTTGCAATAGTAACAGCTACTTCGAATCCTGCAACTGTTGTAACCATCATACCGTCTGACAAACTTGTAGACAATGCAGTTACTGGAGCAACGTGGTACGTTAATATAAATGTTAAAAGAGCAGGATTTGCTAAAACCGCATCAAGAATGGGTGATGGTAGAGCTGTAAAGGCTGCGTCTGTTGGCGCAAAAACAGTGAATGTTCCGGGACCGTCAAGCGTAGATTCCAGACCAGCAAGACCAACAGCCACTTCTAGGGTGCTGTGATCAGGTGAATTCTGAATGATATCCCAAACTGTTGTTGTTAGCACCGGTGGTGGAAGTAAAACTCCGTCAATAACGTGAACCACGCCATTGGTGGCGATAACGTCAGCTGCAATAACTTGGTTCGTTGAATTGATAAAAACACCATTCGCGTTGATGGTTACATTGATGTTCGCACCGTTCAGAGTGGGTGCTGTTTGACCATCTACTAAACTTGTAGAAAGAACATTCGCAGGAACCACATGATACAGAAGAATATTCGTTAATGTAGGAATGTCGCTCAATAGAGCGTCAACCGTACCAGCTGGAAGAGCTGCGAAAGCATCATCTGTAGGTGCAAAAACGGTAATTGGGTTTTCCGTCGCTAACGCCCCATCTAAGCCAGCAGCAAGCACTGCAGCCTCTAATGTGTTGTGATTAGGTGAGTTTTGAATAATGTCAAAAGCGGTTTGCGCTTGCATTGAGCCCAGTCCGAGCAAAAGACCAAGAGAAAATAAAATTCTTTTCATTTGTTTAATGTTTTTGTTATATATCTTAAACACACTTCTTTCCGTTTAGTTCATGAAATCAAAATAAAATTTTCCTAAGTCTTTGATTTTTATTGACTTAAGTCAATAAAAAAAATAGACGGCTGTAAATGAATGGGTTGACTTATTTTGAAGTTGTGAATTTTGTCGATGAAATTGGATTTTAGAAAGTCGATGAAAAGGAATATTTGTGTGCAGAGAACAGTGATTCTGGCTTTTTACATTTTATATTCGGTCAATAAACCTAAACCAATGTCAAAAAAACTAATTATCATTTTAGGATCATCACTTGGGGTTCTAACTCTTGCTGGGCTTTTCTGGTATTTGTCTTTGTCGAATAACAAAGAATTAATCAAGCGTATTCCTCAGAATGCCATGGTTACAGGTAAAATTGATTTGAAGTCTTTGGCTTCCAAAGCCAAATTAGATGAATGGAAGAATCTAGAAATGTTCAAAGATATCAAGGAAGAATTGGATGGTTCGGCAGGTGATACTTTCGGTAAAATGCTTGAGAAACCCAAAGGTTCAGGTTTTAATTTCTTTCAAAACGTATATGTTTTCGGTGCGAACAAAGGTTCAAATGAAGATTCAGAATTCATGGGCGGAATTGTATTCGGTGTATTGGATGCAAAAGATTTAAAAACTACACTCTATGACATCACAGAAGGGGATGCAGAAATAACAGAGAGTAACGAGGTTTTTACTGCGGAATTGGATCGCGAGGTGGCCATGGTATGGGATGACAATGTGGGTTTGATTTATTTCGGAGATCGAGAATCATTAATTGTAGATGCTTTAGCACAATTCAATCAAGAAAAGGATGCAAGTGCTTTGAAAAATGACGCGTTTATGGAGCAAGAATCTTTAGATGCAGATATTTCCGTCTTCATCAATTACCAATCTATCGGTGAATGGACAGAATCATTATCGAGATCTTTTGGCGAATCGAACATGAATGACCTTTCTGCAAGCTATAAAGATTATGAAGCTGCAGGAACAACAGTTGTATTTGAAGACGAGCAAATTATTCTTGAATCGCAAATTTATTTGAAGGAAGGGGTAGATGAGGATGTGAAGCAAATGACTGGAGATGATGGAATCAGCGAAGAAGAATTGGCTCTTTATGCGCCTGAAACTCCGAAGGGTTTTGTGTTATTTAATTTGGCGCTGCAAAATTTAGCGCCCATTTGGACACCCATGCTTGATGAGTGGGGAATTACAAGTCAAGAATTGACAGACGCGTTTTCGGGGCAAATGGGTATCTCATTTATGGGAGTGAAAGAACAAGAGGTGATTGAAGTGATAGAGGATTACGATTACGAGAATTGGGATATTTATACGCAAGACGAACCGCCTCTGGTTACATACAATGATACGAGTTACCAAATGTTACCAGTGTTTAAGATTCGATTTGGAATTAAAAACCAAGGGACAGTCAGAAAAATGATAGAATTTGCTGAGGGTAAATCGCTGGACTCGCTCGAAAAACGCGATGGTTACTATTACATCGGAGACAATGATCTTCCCATGTTTATGAATATGGATAACGAATCTTTAGAGCTGGTTTCAAGTAAAGAATATTTCGGGAAAAGTTCAAACTCTTGGGACTCAGACTTGGCTTCTTTCGCAAGCTCAGCACCAGGAACGTTTTATTTGAATTTGGACTACAAGGCCTATCCAGAACTTATGAAAGACATGGGTCGAAATTTCAATGAAATGCGTCCGTATTTGGAAATGTTCAAAGATGTTCGGGGAACCATGCAAGGATTAAATTCACATTTCGAAATTAATCTTACCGAATCTGACGAGCCGGTTCTTTATCGTTTGATGTTGGCCATCAATGATACATACAAGAACAACAGGCCCATGAAAGAAGTTAGCGCAATTGAGAATTAATCGAGACTGTAGTTGTCAAGTCGAACAGCAAGTTTACCGGTTGCTTGTGCATGTATGATGAGCTGGTTGGAAGTGGGATAAATACCAGTAATCTTCAGATTATCTATAGTGCCCTGCATACTTATTCCATCTGCGAAGTTTTTATTTAACTGTTGAGATAGGCTTAATTTATTCGATTCTAAAATGGGTTTTAATTCAATTTTCCCAGCTTCCTGAATTTTAGAACAAATGGTTTTTTGAAAAAGATCCATGCCTGTTTTTAACAATAAATGACCCCGATCCGATTGAAGTTTAACATTTTGGAGTTCTACAATTTGGCTTGCTTCATTGAATGCAGGCGTCATTGTAAAGTACAAGGTCGCATTTTTGAATTTTTTAAATCCCATTTTAAGATCACAAAGCATAGTGAGCACTAGGGTAGAATTCCCCTGACCCTCAATACGAATTTCATGAACCAAGAGCGATTGCTTTTTATCATCAGATTCAAATTTTTTTCCTTTGAAATTAGATGTCAAGGTATTGGTTAAGGAATTGTAATCACTTTCAATGGGAAGGTTGAAAACGAATTCATTTTTATTGCCATTTTGTGTTTTAAGTTGCGGTAAGGGTGGAATGGCAACGGCCTCATTTGTTGATTTGAATATGGGATTGGCCTCAATTCCCAAATTAAATCGAAGAGTGAGGTTATCACCGCTCAATTCACTTACACTTAAAGACGTTGGATTCATACTCAAATAACCATATCCGTCAATTTTAAGAGGAGTCCAAAGTTGGTTCCAAGCTTCTTGAGCTTGCGATTTAAACTGAGTTTGCTTGGCTTGGTCATCCATGTATTTCGCCCCATCAACCAATGACGGTCGAATGGCATTCATGACTTCTTGAGTCATATCAATTTTTAAGAATGTCAATTGGCAAGGATCAATTGGCGCCAATTCGGAAACAACGGTTTGGGTTGAAAGTCCATAATCTGGAGTTAGCGACAAGCTCGAGGTGAATCCAACTTTAACTCTCCTTTTACTTTCTCCATTGGTTCCGCAAGAAAACGGAATTCTGGGATGAACACAATTTCCCCAAATGCATTCAGAACAATAATTTCCGGCTATGCCATATGATGCAACAGTTGAAATATGAAATTGATTTCCCTTCATATTTCCCACTAAAAAATCGCGGTTTACATCATAATTGGCTTGTGGGCCATCACACCCGCCGAAAGATGCAAAGTTTGGAAACTCTGGATTCCGAATGACCCAATCGGTTTTTGCATTCGCATAAGTAATGATGGGTTGTAAATTAATTTCAATTGGAATCTGTATTTGAGAGGATGCTATTTGTGGAGTCGGTATTTCAGTTTTAATCACATCTGGAATTTCGCTTTGGAGCTTACATGAACTGAAAATAGATCCCGAAATGAGAAGTATCATTAAAACTTGGTCGAATGTTTTTTGCATAGACCGTAAAATTATTACTTGAAGTGGTATCTTTGAACAAATAGTTTAAAATGAAAAAAATATCTTTACTTCTTGTTGTTTTCTCTTGTTTGTCTTGGTCCGGTATTTCCGCTCAAGGCTTTCCAATTTCGGTCATTTTTAGTAATCTTGATCCGTCTAGGATTTACCATGTATGTGGTTGGAACCATGCCTAGTCCGAATGCGGTTTCTGAAATTGCTACGGCAAATGATTTCATTGTTTTCCCGAATCCGGTTACAGAATCAGCAACCATTCAATGGAATGCTGGGTCGACAGAAGAAGGGAATTTAGAAATTTTCAATGCACAGGGTCAGTTGGTATATAATGAGCGTTATGTAGTTTCTGCTGGGGCTCAGAACATGCAATTGAATACATCATCCTTGACATCAGGTATTTATTTAGCATGTAGTACATCGAAGTTTGGTGTTACTCGTCAGACCTCATTTGTGAAGTAAGAAAAAAATATTTTGAGGAACGTGGGGGGCCGAAGGCCCCCCACGTTTTTTTTTGCCCCAAAAAATTCGGTTTTGGTTGATATTGATAATCAATTGTTTATAAATCGCGATTTACAATTGGAAATTATTTTTTTACTTTGGCTTAACCTTAATTAAAACTAACCCTATGGAAATGAATTTGATTCTAGGCGTACTTGGACTATATGTCTGCAGTCGCCTGTATTCCAGTGTTACTGGAAAAACACCAACCGGACGATTTAATCTTACTGAACTGAAAGAAGCCTTTCAGAAAAACAGTGGTGTCTGGTGGTTTATGGTTCCAGTTGCTGGATTGTTAATTCTGTTTTTCGAAGCCATTCTTGGTGTTTTGTGGTTCATTGGCGAAATTTTACAGTTGGCAGTTGCCGTTGTGAAAATCGCTGTAGCTGTTGTAAAGTGGATTTACAACGAAGTCATAATTGCCGGATTCTATTTCGTTTGGAAATTGATTTGGCATTATGTCGTTTGTATTCCATGGGGTTGGTTCAGAGAGTCATTCCGTTTAATTGGAGATGCATCAAAATGGTCAAGCTATAAAATTGCATGCTATGGAATTTTTGCAAGTTTGCTTGTTGCTTTTCTTGGAAGATATATTAATTTCTTCCTAGGCAACGACCACACGACTCTTCAAGGATTTATTCAACACGGTACAACCTTATTGTCGATCATTCCAATTGGTATGGCCGCAAGTATGATTGCTTATAATCGTAAAAACAGTGGAGCAACATGGAAGTCTCAAGGTATGAATTACGCGAAATTGGCTGTTGCTATTCTCGCACCAATGATTATTTTAATTGGTGTGGAATACTTGCTCATTAACATGGGGTCAAGAACATCGTTTCAATTCTCGCATTCAACATTCTTGGCAGGTGGTAGTTTATTGGCTTCGTTGCTCATTATTATCAATTCAATCTTGCTCATTTTTGTAATAAGTGCATTGCCTTCATTCGCGAATTCGTACACGGGTGATATTCGTGGAGTTTATCGCGCGTTTTTCACGCATGTGTATTATGGATGGGCATCGTACTTACTTGTTATCCCGGCGATTATTATTCCAGCGTTTATACTTTCAATTATTCCTGGTCTTGTTACACAAGGTGTGACATATTTCACACAAAAGGCGACAGACAGTGTTTATGAAGATCGAATTGCAAGTATTCAAGCGGATTCGAATGAAACAATCGCTTCATACACCGCTTGGTGTAATGTTGATTCTGTCTCTGGTGATTCATTGAATAAATTGATGGAAGCAGATAAGCGCATGCTAGCGACTCGTGTTTCATTGAGTTCAGTTGAACGCGGTAAAGAGTACTTAAATGCTTCTTATTCAACATTCGCAAATAGAAATGGTGCTGTTACAGTTGGACTGTTGGCTTACATGTACAATAATTATTGTGGGTTGGTGAATGAAAATCTAAAGGCACAACCAATTAGTAGTGAAGCAAAAAAGGATTCAACATTTGAAGTTTCGTCGAAGTCTTTGAACGAAGAAGTTGTGGAATTGGATTCGTCTTTGGTTCGAAACAACAGAACTATTGCTTCTCTAGAAATAGAAAAAGCTGCCGTTTGTGTTGATGCTGCACCTGCAGATCAACCAACTGCGCCAACCACTCCAGATACACCTCAGGTCGTTAATAATGAAACTGCTGATGAATGTACTGCTGCACGTCAGCGTTTAGATGATGCAATTGCTGATATTCAAACTGAAAATGCGAAAATTCAACAAAGGAAAGAACGCAAGTTGGCAGTCCTAGCTCACGTTAATGGTATGCAGGAAGAAGCAAATGCATTGAATAGCAATGAAGGCGTAGCAAAAAATTTGGGCTACTTATTCATGAGTATTTGGTTATGTGCTTTAGCTGCTCTTGCACTTGGTTATGTGCTCAGCATATACTCGCATATCAATAGCGTGGTATTTGATTCAGTTGATAATTCTGATTGGATGATTACCACTCAAATTCGTGATGCACACGCGGCAAATAAGAATCAGCCACTATTGGGTATTCTTTTGACCATTGTTGCTTCATTGATGTTGTTTGGTTGGGTGTCCAGTATGGAATTAACTGAACCGAAGGCCATTTGGGATAAAGCGAATGAAAAAGTAATGGAGTATTATGGAATGATTCCAGTATTGAATGCGGCAGCACCAGCACCGGCACCTGCTGCTTCTCCTGTTGCAGAAGAAATTAAGGTTGAGGAAGAAGTAGTAGAAGAGGAAGTTGTTATTGAAGAAGAACCTGCAGTTGTAGAAGATCAAATGCTGTCAGACTTATACCCATATCGAATTGAAGATCCAGACGGGTTTACCAATTTAAGAGATGCGCCGAACGGCACGGTTATACGAAGAGTTTATCCGAATGAACAGTTCTCTGTTGTGGTTCAGTATGGCCAATATGTTGGTGTTCAGTTTCCAGATGGTACTGCCGGTTATATTCACATGTCTCGTGTTGTTCCAATAAATAGTTAAGTTGTTTTCATGTCAAGGAAAAGAGCCGCTTTGCGGCTCTTTTTCGTTGGGTATTATTAACCCGATGATTAGAAAGAAAAAGCCGCATATAGCGGCTTTTTAAGTGTGTATTTTGATTGATTATACTTCTTCAGTAGTTTCTACCGGAGCAGCGCTTTGTGACGCTCTCTTCGCAAGAATGTTAACCAAATCTTCAGTATTTCCAACAATCATCTTGCTGAATCTTCTGCTTCCAGAACCAGCTGGAATTGGGTGACCAACAATTACGTTTTCTTTCAATCCGTTCAAGAAGTCTGTTTTTCCTTGAACTGCAGCCTCATTCAATACTTTCGTTGTTTCCTGGAAGGAAGCAGCTGAAATCCATGAGTCTGTTTGAAGAGATGAACGTGTAATACCTTGCAGTATTGGTCTAGCTGTAGCAGTTAGTGCACCTCTAGTTTCCATTACTTTTCTGTCCTTACGTTGTAATTCTTCGTTTTCAGCTTGGAAGTCAATGGTTGAAACAACCTGACCTGCAACGAATTTGTCAGAATCACCAGCCTCAATGACAACAACTTTATCGAATAGAAGTTCATTCTCTTCTACGAATTCAGTCTTGTCAACAATGCTACCTTGTAGGAAACGAGTATCACCAGCATCAAGTATTTCAACCTTACGCATCATTTGACGTACAATTACTTCGAAGTGCTTGTCGTTGATTTTCACACCTTGTAAGCGATATACTTCTTGAATTTCATTTACAAGATATTCTTGAACGGCTGTTGGTCCTTGGATATCGAGAATATCACCAGGAGAAATGGCTCCGTCAGAAAGCTGCATACCTGCTCGAACAAAATCACCATCTTGTACTAAGATATGTTTCGCCAAATTGATGAGATATTTCTTTTCTTCACCTGTTCTAGAACGAAGTGTAATTTCTCTGTTACCACGCTTGATTTTGCCGTATTCAACAATACCGTCTATTTCAGCAACAGTTGCTGGGTTAGATGGGTTACGTGCTTCAAACAATTCAGTTACGCGTGGAAGACCACCGGTGATGTCACCACCACGACCAGCCTGACGAGGAATTTTAGCAAGGATAGTACCTTTAGCTACCTTCGCTCCATTTTCAATGTTCAAGTGAGCACTTACTGGGAGTGAATACACCTTAACCACCTCTTTTCCGCGAACAATCTCAATGCTTGGATTCTTCT
>VGFR01000060.1 GCA_016868835.1 Bacteroidota bacterium
AATCAATTCAAAACTTCGCACAGGGGTCTGCAGGAACATACACCTACACAGTGACCGATCATTGCCAGGGAACACAAACAGATAGCTTTGTTATTTCTGAACCAGCGCCAATTTCATTTGCGGGTTCACAGGATTTGTGCGCATTTGATCCCTCTGAAGTTTTGGTACAAGGAGGACTACAGCCTTACACGTACATTACCTCTCCCACTTTAATCTTGGATTCTTTGACCAATATCATAACAGGAACTGCAAATGAAATTGTTGATGTAACCATAACAGATGCTTGCAACCAGTCTGCTGTTATTCCATTCATAGTTGTGGTTTGTGATACAAAAGAACCGAACATCATGATCATAAACAATGATGGTTTGAATGAATCCTTTATTGTAGAGGGAATTGAAAGCTTCCCAAATTCAAAGGTGGAAGTGTACAACCGTTGGGGGACTTTGGTGTATGAATCAAGCAATTATGATAATGCAAATCCATGGAAGGCAGAAGATCTTGAAGATGGTGTTTATTACTGGATATTAATGCGCAGTGACGGGGTAAGTCGTGATGGATATGTTCACGTCATGCGCAAGTAAGAAACTAAAACGTTTAATTAATCAAAGAAACCCCAGTCATGGATTGGGGTTTTTCTATGCCCATTAATGCTAAAACGGTTGGGGCCACATCTGCAAGTTTACCATCATTTATTTGTGTTACATCTCTATCCATGATCCAAATAGGTACTGGATTTGTGGTATGCGCGGTATTCGGAGATTCATCCTCATTTATAGCACAATCCGCATTGCCATGATCCGCAATAATAATTAATGAATATCCTAGTTCCGTGGCAAGCTCTGCCACGCGCTTTAAACATTCATCAGTAGTCTCAATGGCCTGAACTATGGCCTCGTATACGCCGGTGTGCCCAACCATATCTGGATTTGCGAAATTCAAACAGAAAAAATTAGGAGTTTGGGTTTTGATGAAATCAATGCAAGAAGATGCTATTTCATGTGCACTCATTTCTGGATGAAGATCGTATGTTGCAACCTTAGGCGAAGGAACCATTATTCTATTTTCGCCTGGAAATGGTTCTTCTCTTCCTCCATTAAAAAAGAAAGTTACATGCGGATACTTTTCCGTTTCGGCAATTCTTAATTGCGTTTTGTTGGCCAGAGCCAATGTTTCGCCCAAAGTATTCGTTAAGTTGTCTTTTTCAAATAGAACATGCACTTTTTGAAATGATTCGTCATATTTAGTCATTGTCACATAATACAACGGTAGTTTTTTCATGCTGTACTCGGGGAAATCTTGTTGGTGCAGGGCCATGGTAATTTCTCTGCATCGATCCGTTCTGAAATTGAAACAGACAACAACATCTCCTTCTGCAATGTGCATGAAGTTCCCAGTGATTTGTGTAGGCTCTATAAATTCGTCTGTAATGCCCTGGGAGTAAGATTGAGCAACGGCAGAACTGGCAGAAGTGAATTGGTTTTCAGATCCGAAAACGTATAAGTCATAGGCTTTTTTTACTCGCTCCCATCTCTTGTCGCGGTCCATGGCGTAGTAGCGTCCGATAACACTTGCTATTTTGGCGTGTTTATCTGCGCAATGATTTTCTATTTCTTCAATGAAGTTTTTTCCGCTTTTGGGGTCACAATCACGTCCGTCTGTGATGGCATGGATAAATACGTTGGTGAGTTGTTGCTCTTCCGTGATATCAATGAGTGCTTTCAAGTGATTGATGTGCGAGTGAACACCGCCGTCAGAGACAAGTCCGATAAAATGAACATTTTTATTTTCTTTTTTTGCGTATTGAAGGGCCAATAGGAGTTCCGCATTTTCGTGTAGCTCTCGGTTGCGAATACTCAAATGAATTTTTACTAAATCTTGGTACACCACCCGACCCGCTCCAATATTCATGTGTCCAACTTCACTGTTTCCCATTTGTCCCTCTGGAAGGCCCACAAACTCGCCATCTGTTCGCAATGTGGCATGCGCAGATTGGGTGTATAGTTCTTTCGTGAAAGGAGTCTTTGCATTCAGAATGGCATTTGATTTGTCATCTTTGCCAATTCCCCAACCATCCAATATTATTAATCCAACTTTACTCATGATTTAAAAATGTTATAGCGAAGGTAGCACCCTCGCCAATTGAACTTGATACGTTAATTTTTGCTTGATGTAAGTCTAGGATGGACTTGACAATATATAGTCCCAAGCCAGAACCTTTCGTTTTGCGTGTTTTTTCGTCGCCTATTCGATAGAATTTCTTGAAAATATGATTTACCTCCGATGATGAGATTCCAATTCCTGTATCTTTAATTTGAATCTCAATTTTTGAATTTGTAGCAGTTAAATAAATGTCTATACTGGGATTGGAATGCAATGGAAGTGAATATTTAATTCCGTTCTCAATGAGATTAAAAAAGGCCATTTGAAGAAGTTCTGAATTGCCTAACACCTGCGTATTCAATGGTAATGATGTGTTTTTAATAGCAATGCGTGATTCCGGGTAAAGGAGTTGAATTCGTTTAATACAAGTGTTGAGAATAGCAATCAAATCGGTATTGCTGAAGTTTTTCTGGTAAGCTTTATTTTCGAATTGGGTGGAAAGTAAAATATTTTCAATGAGTAATTCTTGTCTGTTTGATTCATCGAGAATGAACTGAAGAAGTTGCTCGCGTTGTTGTGGATTTAAATCCCGATCTCTAATGGTTTGCGCGTTGATTCGAATTGCTGCAATGGGTGTTTTTAATTCATGTGTGATGGCCTGTATGAAATTTTTTTCTTTTTGTGCGAATTTCAAATCACGCCAAACATTTTTTCTAATCCACCAAAATGCAATTCCTAAGAACAGAAGAAATACAATCCCTTCTCCCATTATCATCGCTAGTTTCTTATTGAGAAGCAGGTCTTTCTGGGTGGAGTGTTGTTCGAACGAAATCAATTTTTCATGCAATTGATATAATTGAACCCCCCACCAGAGCAATTGAAACAGCAAATAGGCCGCCATCGAATAGAGTAAGATGTTGATGGTTTTACTTCGTTGCAGAGATTTCATAAAACAAATTTACGAATCATGCAACGAACATGGTCTATTGAATTGATGTTGTGTGATCAAGGAAGGACATGCTTTTCAATAAATGGACTTTTTTTTCGTGCGCATGTTTGAACCCTTATGAATTTTGAGCAACTTTGTAACATGAAACGCAAGCATTTTGCCCTTTTGGTACTGCTATTCGTGTGTGTTGTTCATTCACAAGGTCAGCGTGTGGGAGTTGTTTTGAGTGGAGGTGGAGCAACTGCCATGGCACATGTTGGTTTCTTGAAGGCGCTGGAAGAACAGCATATTCCAATTGATTATATTGTGGGTACCAGCATGGGGGCTATTGTTGCATCATACTACGCTGCTGGTTATTCCACCGCAGAAATGGATTCATTGTCTCGTACAGATGAGTTTCAGGAAGTGTCAGAGGGTAATTGGCCGAAAGATTTACGATTTTTTTACCTCGAGCAAACAGCGCAGCCCTCTATGGTTAATTTGAAATACAGCGGAGGAGATAATTGGAGCAATGCCTTGCCAACAAACCTCATTGATCCTAGTTATATGGATTGGAATCATATGAGAACATTGGGTCAGGCGAATGCCGCGGCAAATTATAATTTCGATTCTTTGTTTGTTCCATTCAGATCGGTTGCTGCTGATGTCTCCAATCAGAAAGAATATATTTTTCGAGAAGGAAATTTGAACGAAGCTATTCGTGCATCGGCCACCTACCCATTCTTCATACCACCCATTCGGGTAGATGGAAGGTTGCTTTATGATGGTGGAATCTATAACAATTTTCCCATTGATATTTTGTACAATGAGTTTTTACCCGATGTCATATTGGGATGTGATGTTTCCGATAGGGCACCAGAACCCAAAGAGAATGATTTGGTTTCTCAACTTGAGGCTTTAATTGTAACGGAGAAGAAAGTAGAGTTACCATGTAAAGAAATTATAGTGGTTAAACCCAATGTTTCGAATGTATCTACTTTCGATTTTGAACAAGTGGATATTTCAATAGATGCCGGATATGCAGCTGCAATGAATCAAATGGAAGAAATTCAAGCGGTCATTGAACGACGCGTTTCGAGTCAAGAAATTCAAGCAAAACGAATGGAATTTCGTTCAAGAAAGCCGCAGTTTGATATTGGTAATATCGAAGTTTCAGGATTAGGTAAACGTGATCAGCGCGTTTCACAAGATTTGATGGGTAGGAAGAATTCAAAAATTTCAATCGATGAGTTGAAAGATAATTATTTCAGAATTCTCAAAGAAGGGGAGGTGAAGTCTATTTATCCAACGTTGAAGTACAATGCGAAAAGGCAGAGTTTCGACATGAAATTACAAATGACTCGAGAAAAAGATTTGTTTATGTCATTCGGTGGAAACTACGCGAGTAGAGCCATATCCGCCGGTTATATTGGTTTACGATATCATAATTTCGGAAAAATTCCGGTGTTGCTCGATGCGAATTCTTATTTCGGTAGATTTTACGGTTCAGTTATGGTTCGAGTGCAAGGTAGGATTAAACTCAAGAATTTACCCATTCAAACAGCTCTTACTTTTACGCAAAACAGGTGGGATTTTTACAAAAGTGTTTCCGCCTTTTTCGAGGATGTTAAACCTTCGTTCATTTTGTTGAATGAACGCACCGCTGAAGCTTCGCTTTCGATGCCGGTTGCAACATATGGTAAGCTTACTCTTGATGCACTTTATGCGTATCAATACGATAAATATTATCAATCGAGAAATTTTTTAAGTGTGGATACTGCTGATATGACACAATTAGATGCAGGAATGGTCCGATTGGTTTATGAAAGAAATACACTCAATAGGCCGCAATATGCAAGTTCAGGCACGCGTGTGAAATTGGCTTGTAAGTATACACAGGGAGTGGAGTATACAATTCCGGGCACAACCTCTTTGAATAGAGATACAATTACAAATGAGCGGCAATGGTATTCCATTCGAGCTAGTTATGATAATTATTTCATACATGAGAAGAGATTTACATTTGGTGCTCACATTGAAGGGGTTTATACCAATACTCCAAAATTTCAAAACTATACTGCAACTTTAATTAATTGTCCAACCTTGAATGCGTTTCCTGAATTGGCCACTTATTTCCTGCCTCAATTGCGGGCGCCAAAGTTTTTAGCAGTGGGCGTTTCCCCCATAGTTCATATTGGTAAAACGCTAGATTTCCGAATGGACTTGTATGGTTTTCGGCCTTTTCAAAATGTTGTTCAAAAACCCAATGGTGATGTAGGATTTTTTGAGATCAAAAGAACCTTTACATTGGGAAGTGCGGCACTGGTTTTTCATTCCCCCATTGGTCCCATTAGTTTAAGCGCGAATTATTACGAGCAAAAGGAAAATCCGTGGAGTGTTCTTTTGAATGTTGGATTAATTATTTCAAACAAGTCAGGTCGCGAATAATCGCATATCATCCGTATTTTTGAAACATGAATAAAATTCGATTTGGAGTCATAGGATGTGGACACATTGGTAAAAGACATGCAGAAATGGTTATGCGTCAGGAAGGAGCCGAGTTGGTTGCTATGTGCGATGTTCGGTCAAAAGAAGCATGTGATGTGTCATATGAAGTGTCATTCTATCATGACCCATTGAAGATGATGCAAGAAGAGAATTTAGATGTTATTTGTGTCTGTACCCCAAACGGTCTTCATGCAGAACATAGTTTACTTGCATTACGAAATGGAAAACATGTAGTTGTGGAGAAGCCTATGGCATTATCCAAGGTAGATTGCGAAGAGATTGTATTCGAATCGTTAAAAGCCAACAAACAGGTGTTCTGTGTCATGCAGAACAGATATAGTCCGCCAAGTGAATGGATTAAATCCATTCTAGAAGAAAACGTTCTTGGAGAAATCTATATGGTTAATGTGGATTTATTTTGGAATAGAGATGACCGGTATTACAAGCCAGGCGGATGGAAGGGCGTGAAGGCGTTAGACGGTGGAACGTTATTCACACAATTCAGTCACTTCGTTGATATTATGTTTTGGTTATTCGGTGACATTACCAACATACAAGCAAGACTTCGCGATTTTAAACACCAGCATTCAACAGAGTTCGAAGATTCAGGAATTGTACTATTTGATTTTGTGAAGGGAGGAATGGGCTCTATCAATTTTTCTACCGCAGTGAATCACGTAAACTATGAAAGCAGTTTAACCATAGTTGCTGAAAAAGGCACTGTGAAAATTGGCGGTCAATACATGAATGAGGTGGCATACTGTGAAATTGAAAATTATACCATGCCAGAATTAGCACCCGGAAATCCTGCTAATGACTATGGAGCCTATAAGGGCAGTGCAGCCAATCACATTTACGTGATACAAAATGTAGTTGATGCATTGAACGGAAAAGAACAAATCACAACCAATGCCATGGAGGGATTGAAGGTGGTTGAGATCATAGAGCGAATTTATTCTGCTGCACAGAAAGATTGATGAACATATTTCAAGCGAATGCCTACCTGAAACACGTCTTTACCTTAATGGCTGGAACTGTCATTGGTCAAGGTTTAGTGTTTTTGTTATCGCCTTTCGTTTTTAGACTATTCACTCCGGAAGACTTCACTGCTCTTGAGCAATTTCTTATGTTGATCACGGTGCTTTCTGTTTTGGTTACTGGAAAGTATGAATTTGCGATCATGCACCCACGCGATGATGAAACCGCTCGACATATTCTGGGTTTGACATTGATTATTGCATTGGTAACAAGTGCATTTTTTGGGGTGATCTCAATTGTGTTTAGCAACTCAATAGCAACCGCCATGGGGACGCCAAGTTTAAAATTCATGCTGTGGTCGCTTGGTCCGGTTTTGTTCTTGACGGCTGTTGCAAATGCCCTGAATTATTGGTTCTCAAGAAATAAAAATTACAAGGTGGCCGCCTCGGCTAAAGTAATTTCCGCCGTTGGCGCAGAACCGGTAAAAATTGGTTTCGGTCTTTTGGATTGGGGTGTAATTGGATTGACTTGGTCTACCTTGATTGGAACGCTACTTGCTGCAATTTTTTCTGTCGGAAAATTCTTACGAGACGAGGTGAAGGGGTTCAGTTGTCTTGATCGAGAAGAACTGAAACTACAAGCAAAAAAACACAAAGATTATCCCTTGTTTAGTATTTGGGGAAGTGTCTTAAATCGTATAGCTCAATGGGCACACGTTGGAATTTTTGTGATTTACTATGGTCCGGTTGGAGTTGCAATGATGGCTCTTTGCAGACGTTTGGTTCAAGCACCATTAAATGTCATAAGCAATTCATATAGTCAAGTTTTTTTTCAACGAATCAGTGAAATTGAAGATGCTGTGGAGCTTAAGAGATTATACTACAAGGTACTTTTTAGGTTCTTGTTTTTCGCGTTATTACTTGTTTTGTTCATCTGGTTGATTCCTCAAAATGCAATGGGTTTTATTTTCGGTGAGCAATGGAATGAATCGTTGATTTACCTGCAATGGCTGAGCGGTTGGTTTGCATTGAATTTTGTATCGTCTTCTATAGCCTTTATTACTTTACGAATTCAAATGCAACGTTTGGGAACACTGCTTGATGCGTTACATTTTATACTGGCTATTGTAGCTATTTATGTAGCATATATTCTAGGGTTAAATCAAATAGAGGCTTTGAAATTTTTTGCAATTTCTAAAGTGGTTTATTTCATTTTGAATTTGATAGTCATTTCTTGGCGAGTAGAACGATATGTGATGCAAAGTAAATTGAATGAGTCATGAGGGTAATTTCATTGGTTCATACAACATTTGTTAATGATAATCGCGTAGCACGTATGGCTGCGGCAATGTTTGAATTGAATCATGAGGTTCAGGTTGTTGCATTGCATAAGAATGGATTGGCGTTCCATGAAGAGAACAAATCGTTTGCGGTGAAACGTATTCGTCCTTTTTCTCATTTTATTCCACGTTGGAACGCCTTCATTGGTGCAATTCATTTCTTCGAATTCATATTGCGTGCGAGTTGGCAAATAAGAAAAGCTGAAGCGCTCATCTGCAATGATGTGGAGGCTTTTCTCATTGGTCTTATTGCAAAAATGTATAACAGGCAATTGATATTGATTTATGATTGTCACGAGTTGGAATCGGAACGAATGGGCAAAGGGAAGTGGAATAAGAAATTTGTGCGTTGGTTGGAATCAAAATACATTCATCGTGCGAAATTGGTAATCACCGTAAGTCCGTCTATTCAAGAGTGGTATCAAAAAGAATATGGATTAGGTGAGGTTGCTTTGATACGAAACATTCCAGAGGTGACACCAATCAAATCAGGGCGTGTCTTTCATGATAAATTCAATTTAGAGGCCTCTCAAAAGGTATGTCTCTATCAAGGAGCGCTTATGTCAGGGCGAGGACTGGAACTGCTGATGGATGCGTTCGAGGCATTTCCAACAAGTGAATTTGTGTTAGTCATTATGGGTGGTGGGAAAATAGCAGCGCAAATTGAAGCAAGAGCGGAACGTAGCTCAAAAATATTTTATCATCCGTTGGTGCCGGGAAGTGAAATTGGAAAGTACACAGGAAGTGCAGATTGCGGGATAAATTCTGTAGAGCCTCAGTGTTTGAGTTATGCTTATTGTTTACCCAACAAATTTTTTGAAACTGTACTTTCTGGTATTCCGATTTTAACCAACGATTTAGTTGACTGCACGTCTTTGGTTACTAAATATGAAATTGGTGCAGTAATAAATACTTGGAGCGTAGCGGGTGTTCAAACTGCGGTAAAAGAAATTTGTTCTCGTTCGAAGGATGAGTTTAATGCTGGTTTTGAAAAATTCAGAAGTGAAAATTCATGGCACCTAGAGAAAGAGAAATGGAAAAAATATTTTCAAAATCAGACACATGAAATTTAATGACATTGCGGTTTCTTCTTTGAGCGGTTTTTCGTTTCAGGGATTGTTTCATGAGACATGGTTGATAGGAAACTCAAAAAATGGAGAATGGCGAGTGCTTCAAATAGAAGAAGATGGTGGTCAATTGGTAGCTGCTTTTTTGGTTTGGTCTACACAGTCGTGGTGGGGCAAACAAGTCATTACACCCCCACTGATGCCAACAATTGGAGTGTATACAGAAAATACGGTTTCAAAACGCAGCGGGCAAAATACCAAGCGTAAGGAGGTTTTGCAATGTTTGATTAGCGGGCTCAAAGAATCAAATTATGCTTATTGGAAATTGGATTTTCCTCCAGAGTGAAATGACTTTCACCCTTTTATTTGGGAGGGTATTCAACCTGCAATGAAATACACGTATCGCATAGATCTCAAATCACCATGGCGAGAACAGATCAGTGGTAAATTGAAGAATGTTTTGACACGAAAGGAATCATATGTATTCACAAATGGTTTATTTACCTCTGAACAATGGCGTTCATTTAACTTAGGGTTGAACCAATATGGAATTACTGGTGGGAGCGGATTTGAGGAGATGATGGGAAGTAATAATGCAACGCCGTTTTATTGCATTGCAGAAGAAAAGGGACGTTATCTCGCGGTATGTGGACTCTTCGATGGTGTTATGTACTATTTCGCGGCAGTGAATGAGAAAAAAGACAATGCTCTTTCAGCGTGCGGATTAATGCATTGCATTGAACTTGCAGAATCTTTGGACGCAACAAGCTTTGATTTTGAAGGGTCAATGATGCCCAATGTTGAACGATTTTTCAGAGGGTTTGGAGGGCAGCTAGTCAATTATGGTTCTGTCAGCGATGGGAAATGGTGGGTAAAGCAAATGAAAAAGATAAAGAAATAAAAAAGTCTTCCGAGAGGAAGACTTTTTTGAATTTGATTTATTTCTTATCCACCAATAAGTGATTTTGCAGCTTTGTATTCTGCGTCTCCTTTAAAATAAGAGTCACCAAGATTCATCCATTCCAAAGCAGCATCATTGCTTCCTTTTTCTGAAAGTTTGGTGCTGTAAAAAATGAGCGCGTATTTTAAGAAGTCTTTTTGCACATCTTGGTCCGATGAAGCTTCGCCATTGGTTAAAAGCGCTTTGGCTTTATCATAAGAAAGCGTGCATTTTTTGTCTTTCGCGAATTCTAAACAATAGGCATACATGATTAATGCACCAGCATCTTTTGGATCTACATCGACCATGGCATCGAAATAGAATTTGGCGTTCGAAACTTTTCCCTTGCCAATTCGATCTTCCGCTTCCGAAATTCCGAATTTTCTTAATTCATTGAGGTAATCTTGAAACTCATCAATTCTTGCTTCAGCTGGCTTTTTCTTTGCCATTTGAGCATATTTAGAAATGTACTTAAAACAATCAACATTGGCTTTTGGAAATGCCTCTTTGAACTCATCCCTTTTGCTCATTTCGTAAAAGCAGCGACTCATAAACAAATAGGGTAGTGGATCAGTCTTGGTTTTATCTGAGAGCGTGTAGTCCTCAGCTTTCCGCAAACATTTTTCAAATTTTTCATCTACAAAGAGTGAAAGTAGGTCGCTGTATTCTTTGGTTTGAGCGTTCAAACCGAGTGTTCCTACTAGAAAGAATAGGGCAAGCAGATTTTTCATGTTGGTGATTTAGTTCCGTAATTTTCAAATACAATGCCTAAAGTAATTCCTTTTCTGAATTGCGCCAAATTTTAGTCAATTTGCTGAGATATGAATTACCTTCGTGCGCATTGATTTTTGAAAGAATGAAAAAAAGTTTAATAATACTCTTGGTCTTAGCTTGTCAAGCTGTAATTGGACAAGATGGAGCCATTAAGGGATTTGTGAAGGATGCTGAAAAGGGTGAGGGCCTAAGTATGATACTTGTTGGTCTTGAAGGGACAGATATAGGTATGAATACTGATGAAAAGGGATATTTCAGTTTAACGAAATTAAAGCCTGGCAAATACACCCTAGTTGCTCGAAATATCAACTACAATGAAATTAAGGAAGAAATTGAAGTAAAACCTGG
>VGFR01000061.1 GCA_016868835.1 Bacteroidota bacterium
CGTAATTCTATGTACCAAACAAGGCTTAATTAAAAAGACAGCTTTGGAAGCATACAGCAGACCAAGAGCCAGTGGTATCAATGCCATTACCATTGTTGATGGTGATGAGCTTTTGCAAGCACGTTTAACCACAGGGCAGTCAGAAATTATCATGGGAACCAAAGACGGTAAGGCCATTCGATTCCCAGAGAATACTGTTCGTGCAGTTGGAAGAACTGCTCAAGGTGTAAAAGCTGTATCATTGGGAAGCAAGGAAGATGAAGTGATTGGAATGGTTTGCGTTGATGATCCTAACAGTGACATTCTTGTTGTTTCTGACAAAGGTTTTGGAAAGCGCTCTTCGTTAGATGATTACCGCATTACCAACAGAGGTGGTAAAGGAGTAAAGACCATTAACATTACCGATAAAACAGGGCCATTGTGCGCCATACTTTCGGTTGATGACGCCTATGATTTTATGATCATCAATAAAAGTGGAATTGCCATTCGATTGAGTGTTGAGGAATTGCGCGTAATGGGCAGAAATACACAAGGTGTGAAATTGATCAACCTAAGAAATAACGATGCAATTGCAGCAGTTTGTGCGGTGATCAAAGACGAAGAAGGAGAGGAAGCTACCGAAAATGGTGAAGATTTGACCGATACTGAATCAACAGATAATTCAAATACAACAGAAGAATAACTTAGAATTCGGAATTTTGGCAAGCTCATTGCCAATCCGAAAATGAAATCTAAATCAAAATGAAAAAATTGTTGTTACTCGGTGCTTTTGTTATGTCATTGACAACACAAGCGCAAAAAAAAGAATGGACCAGTGCATACAACGCCAATAAAGATGGTGACTTCGTTAGTGCACTGAAATACATGGGTGAGGCGGCTGGTTATCCAGAAGCCCTAACAAAAGAAAAGCATTTCCGATACTACGGAGAAATTTATATGAATATCGCATTGGATAGCACATACATGGCGCAGTATCCGAATGCTTACTTCGAAGCGTTATCCAACTTTACGAAAGCATTGGAATTGTCTAAAGATTATGAGCGTGAGATTAAAACTTCTGTTGAGCGATCAAGAAGCATTATGGAAGCCAAAGCAATTGCTGCATACAACGCTAAGAACACATGTCTAGCGGGTGATTATTACAAAAAATTACAAAGCAGTGGTGCTATGTTTGGTGTCAACGATACATTGTGGTACTATTACGGAGGAATGTGTCAGCAAGCTTGTGGGAACTTCGATGATGCCATTGCTTCATATGAGAAGGCGGGGAGCCTTAATTTTGAAATCGGATATTGCTACAGTCAGATTACCACCATGCTTCTCTCTCTGGGCAAAAAAGACGAAGCCACTGCTAAACTTCAAGCAGCACGCATACTCTATCCGAAAAATGTAGATATCTTACGCAGTGAGGTAAACATTTATATCGATGCGAAAGACTATCAAAAAGCGTTAAACCTTTTAGAAGAATTGTCGAAAGCAGACCCTTCAAACGAAAGCATTTGGTTTGTACTTGGTGTGACATATGAAAAAAATGAAAAGTGGGCAGAGGCTGAAAACGCATATGAGAAAGCGTTGGACGTGAAATCAGATTACTTTGATGCACTCTACAATCTTGGAGTAATTTGGTACAACAAAGGAGTATCAAAATCAAAAGAATGTGACGGAATTCGTGGCGATGCTTACCAACCTTGTGTGTTAGAAAAGCGCGCAATTTTTGCGAAAGCTGCTGAGTATTTCGAACGCACACGTGCCATTGATGCAACAGACGAAAATTTGAAAAAAGTACTTATTGAATGCTACCGCAAATCAAATCAAGCCGATAAAGCGGAAGGCGTGAAGTAATCGAATGACAAGGAATAAAAGAGGCTCCGAATTGGAGCCTTTTTTAGTTATTAACATTTTTTTTTTCGATGTATTTCCGCTGTGTATTTGCATGAAACATTTGAAACATGCAAAATTGGACTGATCTCATAAAAAGCTCTTACCAACGTATCTTGGAAAATGAAACAACACATCCGGTTAGTTTTTTCACTGGTATAGAAATATGGGACAAACACGGTGGAATAAAATCTGGAGAATTAACACTCCTAGCCGGAAATCACATGTCGGGTTGCACCACCATGGCCATTCAAATTGCTTTAAGTAATGCAGCAAAAGGAATTCCTGTTCTGTATCTGAGTTCAGACCTATCTCCAGAACTTTTTCTTTACAGATGTTTCAGTTATTTGGCTCAAGAGCCATTGCCTCCGTTTGAGGAACTTATTCTTGACGCTACCTATTGGGATGCACTTTGCTACAAATACATTGACTTGGTCAAATCAGAACATTTTTATTTCTATCATTTCAATGAACCTGGGCTGCATGAAGCCATGAAAACGTTTATACAATTTAGAGAAAATTACGACAATGGATTGCTGATTGTAGATCGATTCAAATACGATTACGCGCAAGATAAAACAGAAGCTAAAATGCTTTTGGCATTCACCGAAGGTATCATGCAAGATATTATAGGATCGAAACGCGGAGCCTTACTTGTAGCCCATTCAGAGATGGAAGCGTTTCATCCCGATGTAGAATTTTTTCCGCACTTGAATCGTATAGCTTTTTGGCGCATGTGTGCAGAATATATTTCAAGAACCTTGGTCATGAAAAGAAACGTGCATCAGTGGAATTCAGGCGGGTTTTATCAACCTCCGCATCTCTCTACCACCGAAGCAGGTATCATGAACGATAAAAGATGTGCCAATGACAGTGAGCGAATTTACTTGCACAAAGGGCATTGTAAATTCTACTCACCATCTGACCCTGTTATTAAACCTCTATTAGACGACGAATATCCCTTTTAATTATCGCGTAAGCGCATACAATTCAACAGCAGGGAAGGAGCTGTATTGATTTAAAAACCGATGCTTCCATCCAACATTATTTCCTGGTAAGTGATGAAAGATGTCAGAAAAATTTGAACAACGATCTTTCATGTAATTCCGAAAGGAAAATTGATCTATGTCACTCAAACTAGCAAATGCTAGCAGACAGCGTAAGGTGGCAATATTCAGTTTGTCAAACAAATGCCACCGTGACAATGGACCGTTCATGACATGTACACGTCCGTCCTTTAAAAATACGACCATGCATTCACCATTCTTTCTCAAATGAGTCATTTTACCTGGCTCATACTGCGAAGTATGCTCATGGTGGCTAAATCCAACCTGAGGCTTAAAGCCATTTTGAGTAAAAATTTTCCACAGCTGTGGACTTGCATTGAAAATCGGTAAGAAGTCACTCGCCGACTCATTAAAATAGGGGTTCTCTGTTTTCATGAGACGAATATTTTGAGTTGAGTCGTAATGGATTTACGAGATGAATTTTTTTGAAAAAAAAAGAAGATTATTTGACTTAGTGTAAAAATTACACTAAGTTAGCCTTCGAGAATAAATTATGAATCAACAAAACATTAGACGAATAGGGGTACTCACCAGCGGTGGTGATGCACCGGGCATGAATGCCGCTTTACGCGCTGTAGTGCGTGCATGTGCGTTTCACCAAATAGAAGTGGAAGGTGTTTTTCAGGGATTTACTGGTCTTATTGCTGGCGATTTCAAACGACTCAATGAACGTTCTGTTGCTCGTATTTTAGGTCGAGGCGGAACCATCTTAAAATCGTCAAGATCAAAAGAATTCATGACCACTGAAGGAAGAGCAAAAGCCATTGATCAAATTAAAAAACATCATGTAGATGCCCTCATTACCATTGGTGGTAACGGAACTTTCACAGGTGCACATAAATTATTTGAAGAATCGGGAATCCCGGTAATGGGAATTCCAGGTTCAATAGACAACGATTTATTTGGAACGGATCACTGCATCGGCTTCGACACGGCCACCAATACGGTTGTTGATGCGGTCGATAAAATTCGTGATACAGCAACTTCACACAACCGAATATTCTTTGTAGAGGTGATGGGAAGAAATAGTGGTTTCATTGCGTTGAAAGCTGGAATAGCCGCAGGTGCTATTGCCATAGTACTGCCAGAAGATGAAATGACCGCAGATGAACTCATGCAAATTTTAAGATCAAGTGAAGACAGTGGGAAATCAAGCTCCATTGTTATTGTAGCCGAAGGAGCAAAGAGCGGAAGTGCTTATGATTTGGCGAAAAAAGTAACCGACCAACATCCGGATTACGACACACGCGTAACCGTGCTTGGCCACCTGCAACGCGGAGGAGCACCTAGTTGCTATGATCGCGTAATTGCCTCTCGCATGGGAGTGGCTGCAGTAGAAGGACTATTACAGGGTCGGAAAGATGTCATGGTTGGACTAGTCAATGACCGTGAAACGTATACTTCGCTTGAAGAAAGTATTCATAGAGCGAATTTGCCCAATAGAGATGAATTAAGAATTGCCAGAATTCTGGCTATATAAAAAAGAATTATGAAAAGAATAGCAATCAATGGATTTGGTAGAATTGGACGCGTATGCTTCCGTCACCTTTTAAAAAATGAACATGTTGAAGTTGTTGCAATCAATGACTTAACAGACGTTAAAACCCTTGCCCACTTATTGAAATACGACAGTATTCATGGCAGAGTAGCGGCTGAAATTACATGCACTGACGACGCGCTGGTGGTGAATGGAAAAGCAATTCGTGTTTATGCTCAAAAAGATCCTGCCCAACTGCCATGGGCCGAGATTGGCGTAGATGTGGTTATTGAAAGCACTGGCTTTTTCATAGACGATCAGTCTGCAGGCAAGCACATTCATGCTGGAGCCAAAAAGGTAATCATCTCAGCTCCTGCTTCAGGAAATGTAAAGACCATTGTATTGGGGGTTAATGATGATCAGCTCACCTCAGAAGATCACATTGTTTCGAATGCATCATGTACCACCAATTGTTTAGCACCAATGGCTAAAGTGCTTCATGATAAATTTGGAATTGAAAAAGGATACATCACAACCGTTCATGCATATACTGCAGACCAGCGTTTACAAGATGCTCCTCACAAAGATTTACGCAGAGCTAGAGCCGCGGCACTGAGCATGGTCCCAACAAGCACAGGTGCTGCGAAAGCAGTAGGATTAGTACTTCCTGAATTAAAAGGGAAATTAGATGGGGTGGCTGTACGCGTTCCCACTCCCGACGGATCATTGACTGACCTTGTTGCTGTTTTGAAAAAAGAAGTAACCAAAGAAGAGGTTAATGCAGCCATGAAAGAAGCTGCAGAAAGCTATTTACAAGGAATTCTTGAGTATTGTGTAGATCCAATTGTAAGTATTGATATTGTAGGAAATGACCACAGTTGTATTTTTGACGCCGACTTAACTTCTGTTAATGGAACACTAGTGAAAGTCATGGGATGGTATGACAATGAAGCGGGTTACAGTAAACGTGTGGTTGATTTAATAGAAAAACTTTAACTTATTCTTTATGATTTTAATAGCCGATAGTGGGTCCACTAAAAGTGATTGGGCACTTATTGACAGAAATGGAAATCGTCTTGGAAACTTCGAGACCATGGGTTTAAATCCTTATTTCCACAATGAGGACGTTGTAGAAAATGCCATTAGAGGAAATGCCCCTCTGGCACTTTATGCAAATAAAATTTCACATATTTATTTCTACGGAGCAGGAAGTAGTACAGAAACCATGTGTTCCATTATTGAGCGCGGTTTACGACGTGTTTTTACCGATGCGGAAATTTTAGTTGAACATGATTTGCTCGGAAGTGCTTATGCCACCTACGATGGAGAATCATGCATTTCTTGCATACTTGGAACCGGTAGTAACTCATGTTATTTCGATGGAAGTGAGATTCATGAATCAGTTCCTTCTCTTGCATACATTCTTGGCGATGAGGCCAGTGGATCTTATTTCGGGAAAATTTTATTGCGCGAATACTTCTATAAAAAGCTTCCTGTTGAAATAGCAGAGGCATTTGAAAAATCGTTTCCCCTAAGCAAAGACGAATTCATCTCGAAAATATACAGAGAACCCAATGCCAATGTATACCTCGCCAGCTTTACCCGCTTCATTGGAAATTATGCGCGTCATCCGCATGTGATGAACTGGGTAGTGAATGGAATGAAGGAATTTATTGATATTCACGTTAAGTCATTTGACAACTGGGATAAAGTCCCCGTACATTTCGTTGGTTCAATTTCACATTATTTCGCCCATTGCTTAGAAAAAGCTAGCCAAGAAGAAGGGGTGCGTTTGGGTAATATCATCAAAAAACCAATTGACGGTTTGGTGAATTATCATGTGAAATTTGTATTTAACCACGCCGAATGAAAGGAGCAATTTTCGATTTAGATGGCGTACTTGTAGATACTGCAAAATACCATTTTCAAGCATGGCAGCGTCTGGCTCATAGTCTAGGTATTGAATTTACTGAAGATGACAATGAGGCACTCAAGGGTGTGAGTCGTTTGGAATCCTTGGAACGCATACTAGAAAAAGGGAACATTGAGAAATCGGTAGAAGAGAAGGAAGAGTTGATGCAGTTGAAGAATCAATGGTATTTAGATCTAGTGGTTGAAATGACCGCAGGCGAAGCATTAACAGGGGCCATAGCTTTTCTTGAAGATTGTAAATTGAAGGGAATTAAAATTGCTTTAGGATCTTCATCGAAAAATGCCCCATTGATACTGAATAAATTAAACATTGGGCATTTGTTCGATGCAGTAGTTGATGGAAATGTAGTGAATCTATCGAAGCCAGATCCTACGGTTTTTCTAACCGCGGCTCAAAAAATTGGACTCAGTCCTGAAGATTGCATTGTCTTTGAAGATGCCATTGCAGGGGTACAAGCAGCTAAAAAGGGTGGTTTTTATTGTGTTGGAATTGGAACCAAAGAAAATTTACCCTTGGCAGATGAAGTAGCTCACTCATTAGGGGAATACAGTATACGTTAAATAAAAAAAGGGCCAGAATGATCTAGCCCTTTTTAATTAAAATCAGTTACATTCCTGCAGCAGCAGAAGCCATTTTGTTTTGGATTTTCAATAAACGCGATGCCTGTGCTGAAGACATTGTCCCTTGGCCACTTGTCAATTTCGAATTCAAAGAATTCGCCTTCTCAAGCATGGCAGGATACTCAGACATTGCTGAAGCATCTCCTTTTTGTGCGGCTTTCATAAACTTAATATATTGGTTCACATATTCTTCATAATCATTTAAGATTGCGTCCCAATCTTCTGTAGATGATGATGATGATGATGTTGACGTTGAAGCTGAAGCATCTGAAGTAGTTGTTTCAGTTGACGTCTCGGTAGAAGAACTTGTTGAATTGGTTGACTGAGCAGCACTGTTCAATTGATTAACTGCATTATCAACGGCCTTCTCATCAGCCTTTGATGATGAACCGCATGCTACAAAAACAAAAAGTGATAGTGTACCACTCACCAAGAATAAAACTGTTTTTTTCATAAAAATTAAAATTAATGTACCCAGGCTGATGAGTACGATTATGTATTTTATTGTCGTCAGCCGTGAATTTACTCCCGACAGGAACGAATGTAATGTATAATCGTCAATTATTTGCGACCATCTTAAATTACCACTGATAACTAAACTTTCCTGGAAATTCTGGGGTGTAATTGAAACTTCCTGTCCGATTAAAAAATTCCACATAACCATTTTCGTAAACACTGAATACCTGTGTGCCATAATTCTGATTAATGGTAACCATACTGCCCAAGGGTTCTTTTTTGATTTGAAAAGAAAACTGTTTTGGTGCACGTCCCCAATCCAATTCAATCAGATTTCTTTCATTAAATGGTTTTATTTGAAGTTGACTGCAAACCGGCTCAGATAATTTAAATATCGAAAATGCTTCTTCAAGCTCTTGATTGGTCCAAAATTCATTCGAAGTGCACTCCAAAGAAAAATAATAAGCGTTGTAATCTTTTCTATTCCATTTTTCAAATCGCAATTGATGAAGTAGTGAATCCAGCTCATTCGCTTTCTTACTGAATGCGTGAACGGGTAAAGTGAAAATATACGTGAATTGATTTTCCAATGGCTCATCTTTGAATTCAAAAGAACTGCCATTTAACACGTGAAATTGGTAAACTGCGCATATGGTCTGAAATGATTTTTGAATTTCAATCTGATCAATATGATTTTGAATGGTATGTTTCATACCCGTATACATTTTCAAAACTTCATGATACAACTTCTTATGATCAGCTTTTGAAATTTCTGACAAGATTTGTTTGGAAATAGGAGAACAAGGAAAAATTCGGAATCCATTTTGGTACGAACACGCTTCCAACAGATTTCCTAAACTATCCCACCGCTGAAAAGGCCCGTCCAACAAGCCATTCAATTTCTGGGTTTCTTCCTTTTTATTCCCTGTAGTCCAATAATAAGCATCTTTGGTAATGTTATTTCTTGACGAATACTCATGTTCCAGTCTTCCTTTGGAGTCATATTTCTCAATAAATACATACGATGAATCGCTTTTGGAAAGTGATTTTGTATGTTGACCAAGGATATCTTTTTTGGAATACTCCCAGGATTCTTGAACGCCAGATGATTTATAGTTCATAGTTAGTTTCTGCAGACTACCGTCTTCAAAATAATAGGCTAAAAGAGTATCGTTTTGAGTCCGATAATATTGTTTCGACTTCATGACTCCTGTTGCGTAATAGGTGTAGTACGAAAAATATTCATGCGGATAATAATTGTGAATTTTATTCTCTAAAAGTACACCTTGCTCATTGTATTTTCTTTCAAATCCCTTTCCTTGTGCGTCAATTCGTTTTTCAGAGGACAAATTTCCATTATGGAAATAATGTGTTTCATGTCCTGTTGAGAAATAAAATTCAGGTGAGTAATTGATGGTATACTTCAATTTTCCATCTTCGAAATAACCTTTCCAAAATCCGACTGGAAAGTCTTGATTGAATTCTTTTTCTTCAGATAATTTTCCATTCAAATCATAGTAATAAAACTTCCCTTGCGCTTTCCCTGTTTCGTATTGTCCTTTTTGCAATAATTTTTTTGTGTCACTGAACATGAAATAGGGGCCTGTTTGGGTGAGTGTATAATTCGGGTTATCTGAAACAATGGCATTGTGATGCTTCACTTTCATTAATTCTCCGTTTTGATGGTATGTGAACTCGGGCCCAAATTGCCCAGAGCAGTCGGTATATCCCTCTTCATCTATCATGTGTTCTGGCCGAGTTGGGTATCCTGCTCTCATGATTTCTTCATTTGTGAAATTTCGGAAATATCGAACATGCCAAAGTTTATCGCCGTTATAATTGATTTCTTTCCAGCATCGTTGTTTCTTATTGTTGAGATAAAAAATTTGATGCAAATGCAGTCGATTCAGTTCATCGAACATTTTTAATTCTGCCAAAATTGAATCTTTACGCTCTCGAATAAATACGGTTCTTGGTTTACCCGTTTCGAAATTGTAAGACCATTCTTCTTGTAAAATTCCGTTCTTAAAAACTCTTTTTTCATAGGGTCTGCCATTTGCTAATTGCTCACATACGTCCTGTCTAGGTTTGGAATAATCATAACCTTCATAGAAAGTGCTGAAATAATAGAGACCACCTTTCTTTATGTGATATTGAAATTCACATTGACCACTTACAAGCAATGAGGTGAAGAATATACATAGTGTAATTAATTTACTTTCCATGATATGTCATACTTCAATTTATCCGTTACGGAAATTAATCCCAATATATTTCAGGGTAATACACTATTAAAAAACTGGTGGTCTTCGGTTGTAGGTTGGAATGTGCAGTAGCCCTTTTTGAAAATGCGTTTTTCGTAGATCTCAACTGTATTCGACATGTACTGAATGCAAGGGCCATCCATGAGCAGGTTGGGGGAACCATCCCAAAAGGTAGAGAAGAAGTAATTACTTCCTGTTTTATTGTAAGGATTGAATATGCAATGAATCTCTTGTCCATTAGACCTCAATGAAAATAAAGTTAATATGATACAAATAATTCGAATTTTATTTTTCATATTGGGCAGTACAATTAACAAAAAAAATCGTTCAAAGGATGAAGAAATGACAAAACTTCGTTAATTTCGTTAAAATTATCTTAATCTAAATCAAAATGAAAAAATTAACTTTTGCTTTATTCGTAGCTGCAGGTGCTATGATGTTTGTTTCTTGTGGACCTAAAATGGATACTCCAGAGAACGTTGGTAAATCAGTACTTGAGGCATTTAAGTCACAAGACGAAGAAAAAGTTGGAGAACTTTATGTTACAAAAGAAGAAATGACAGCCCTTTTCGAAGAAGCTGGAAAAACTCAAATGGATTCATCTGCAAAAGCAATGTATGATGGAGTTAAGAAAGAGTTTGTAGAAGGTTTTGATGCGAACATGACTAAAGTGAAAACAGAGTCTTTCAAAGGAACAAATGAAGAAGCTAAAGAAGAAAACATCAACTGGGAGAAAGTTGAATTCGTTCGTGTAGAATCAAAAGAAGAGGTTGATTTTGGAATGAAAGCGTTAAATGGTAAAGTGTTCTTCAAAACAGAAACTGGTACTGAGTTTTATTTACGTTTCAACGCACTTCAGACTGGCGATAGCTGGAAACTTGTTAGTGTAAACGGAATTGGACAAAAGAAATAAGTCTTAATCAAGATTGAAAAAAGGGGCTGCGGCCCCTTTTTTTATTTTGTAATTACATATGATTCGTTCAAACTTCTGATTGTTTCCATTTCAAATGATTAACGGAGAACGATTCACCATGAAATTTAAAGGAGAGGTACTGAATAGACCATAACTCCTCAATTCCTTACTTTACATAATGTAAATTATGGGTGTTTACAGCAGGATTCTTTCTGAGAGCAAGATGCCGAATCATTCATCATTGGACACTCATTTATCTGTTTGTCATTGCAAC
>VGFR01000062.1 GCA_016868835.1 Bacteroidota bacterium
GTCTCGGCTCCAATGATACGGTTCGATTCTAACAATGAAATCTGCTCCGTAATATTTTTTAATTGTCGAATATTTCCAGGCCAACGGTATTGACCTATAAATTGAAGTCCTGAATCATCTAACTGCAATACAGGAACATGGTATTTTTCAGCAAAGTCAGTTGCAAATTTTTTAAATAAGAGACCAACATCGCCACCCCTGTCTCTCAAAGCCGGCATTTGAACAGGAACTTGATTCAATCTGTAAAATAAATCTTCTCGGAATCGTCCATTTTGTATGGCGTTTCCAAAATTTACATTGGTAGCTGCCACAACCCGCACATTGGTCTTTTGAACTTTAGACGAACCAACTCGGATGTACTCACCTGTTTCCAATACGCGTAAAAGTCGAACCTGCGTGCCAAGAGGAAGCTCAGCCACCTCATCCAAAAAAACGGTTCCTCCATCGGCCTCTTCAAAATATCCTTTGCGCGAATCATGCGCACCTGTAAACGACCCTTTTTCATGTCCGAATAGCTCACTGTCAATGGTCCCTTCTGGAATGGCACCGCAGTTAACCGCAATGTATGGACCATGCTTGCGCGCACTCAAATGATGAATAATTTTCGGGATATTTTCCTTACCCACTCCGCTTTCCCCAGTAATTAAAACAGACATGTTGGTCGATGCAACCTGGGATGCAATATCTAACGCACGATTCAAGGAAGGGGCGTTTCCAATTATTCCAAATCGGGTTTTAATAGATTGAATTTCCATGTCGCAGGTGTAAGCAAAGAATAAACAAAGGTAAGAAATCAGACAAAATGTCAGACGTGATTTTATACATCGGACTTAATGAACGATTTCTCCGATTAAAGTAACCGATGTGGCATCTACATTTTGCACATGCACGTATTCACCAATGCGGCTGTTTCCTCTCGGAAAAACCACCACCACATTTTCTGAGTTTCTTCCGTAATGATGTGCATCTGACTTTTTAGACACGCCTTCAACAAGAACTTTTTGAATTTTACCAATGTGTTGTTTCGTTCGCAAAGAAGCCGACTGCATTTGAAGGTCAATGATTTCGGTTAGACGTCTTCCTTTCGTCTCCTCGGCTACATTGTCTTCATATTTTCTTTCGGCAAGTGTTTTTGGGCGTTCTGAGTATTTGAACATGTATGCCATGTCATAACCCACTTCTTTCATTAAACTCAGAGTGTCTTGATGTTCCTGCTCGGTCTCATCGCAGAAGCCTGCAATGACATCTGTACTTATGGCACAACCCGGAATAATGCGTCGTATGGCTGCTATTCTGTCTAAATACCATTCTCTGGTGTATCCACGATTCATTCGTTTCAACACATCGGAATTTCCGCTTTGCACCGGCAAATGAATGTAATTGCAAATATTTTCATATTTGGCCATGGTGTCCAAGACCTCATCGGTCATGTCTTTTGGATGCGAGGTTGAAAATCGAACACGCAGTTCCGGACTAACTTCTGCAACTTGAGCAAGCAATTGAGCAAAATTTACAGTTGGCTCATCGGGTTGAATAACCTCACCTTTCGAAGTTATATTCCATTTATAACTATCAACATTTTGTCCCAATAAAGTGACCTCACGATACCCTTTATTGAATAAATCAGTGGCTTCATTGATGATGGTTTTTGGATCTCGACTTCGTTCTCTTCCCCTTGTGAATGGAACCACACAGAATGAGCACATGTTATCACAACCACGCATGATTGAGATGAACGCGGTCACGCCATTGGAGTCAATTCGAACAGGAGAAATTTCCGCATACGTTTCTTCCCGACTTAAAAGCACATTTACAGCTTTGCTGCCATGTTCAACTTGTTCCACTAACCGAGGTATGTCTCGATATGCGTCCGGACCAACAACCAAATCAACCAATTTCTCTTCTTCCAACAATTTTTCTCTCAGTCGCTCAGCCATGCAGCCCAACACACCAACAACCATGTCTGGATTTTTTTTCTTGACACTTTTGAGGTGGTCTAATCTGTGACGAATGCGCTGCTCCGCGTTATCACGAATAGCACAAGTATTCAAAAGAACTACATCTGCTTCTTCAATTTCTTTGGTTGTTGTATAACCCGCTTCAGATAAGATGGAGGCTACGATTTCCGAATCGGAAAAATTCATTTGACATCCGTAACTTTCAAGGAGTAATTTTTTTCTTACCGGTGATGAGTTGGTGTTCGACGAAGTGAAAACTTCACCTTGTCTGTTTTCAAGTATTTTTTTTTCTTCCACAGTGTTTGGCTGGTTTGAAATGAGTGACAAAAATAGTCTATTTCAAAGAAACAAGAATTTTTAAGAATGAACTAGTTTGGTTTGAAAGAAAAAAATAAATATACCTTTGCGACCATTCAAATTAAAAATATGGCCAAAAATTTAGTCATTGTGGAGTCGCCTGCCAAGGCAAAAACAATTGAAGGATACCTCGGTAAAGACTACGTGGTCAAATCGAGCATTGGTCATATTCGTGATCTTCCAAAGAAGGACATGGCAGTGAATCCAGCGAACAATTTTGAAGTGGTTTACGAAATTTCTGCCGATAAAAAGGAAACAATTAAAGAACTCAAAAAACTTGCAGATAAAGCGGAATTGATCTGGTTAGCAACGGATGAGGACCGCGAAGGAGAGGCCATTTCTTGGCATCTATTGGAAGCATTGAAGTTAGACGAAAAGCGTACGAAGAGAATTGTTTTTTCTGAAATTACGAAGAAGGCAATTTTAGGAGCCATAGAAAAACCAAGAACCATTGACATGGATTTGGTGAATGCGCAACAAGCACGAAGAATCCTTGATCGTATTGTGGGATTTGAACTGTCACCGGTATTGTGGAAGAAAGTTAAAGGCTCCTTGTCAGCAGGTCGGGTTCAAAGTGTAGCCGTACGGCTGATTGTAGATCGTGAAAGAGAGATAGAAGCATTTGCGGCCAGCACATACTTTGGCCTAAGAGGTTTTTTTCACCTTGATGGTGGAGTGGTGCTCAAAGCAGATTACACTGGAAAGTTGGGTGGAAAGGAAGATGCGAACGCTTTTTTGAATGATTGCAAGGGTGCCGATTATACCATTTCTCAAATTGAAACCAAACCAGCGAAAAGAACTCCTTCTGCTCCGTTTACCACCTCAACATTACAACAAGAGGCAGGAAGAAAGTTGGGTTTTTCTGTAAAGGCCACCATGACCATTGCTCAGAAATTGTATGAAAGTGGTAAAATAACCTACATGAGAACGGACAGTGTAAATCTTTCTGATTTCGCAAGAGAAGCTGCTAAAAATGAAATTGTGCAGTCTTATGGACTTCAATTTGCTCAAGAGCGAAGCTTTCAAACTAAGAGTAAAGGTGCACAGGAAGCACACGAAGCCATTCGCCCTACTGATATGTCAAAACATACCATTGATGGCGATGCAAACGAGAAAAGATTGTACGATTTAATTTGGAAGAGAACTTTAGCAAGTCAAATGGCTGATGCAGAATTGGAAAAAACAACCGCCACAATTCAAATTTCAACCCGAAAAGAAGAACTCGTAGCAAAGGGCGAAGTGGTGAAGTTTGAAGGTTTCCTTAAGGTATACTCAGAAGGTAAGGATGATGATGATTCTGAGGAAAGCGGAATGTTACCTCCCATTATGGAAGGACAAATTTTACCATTAAAAGAACTTGTAGCAACTCAAAAGTTTACACAAAAGCCACCGCGGTATTCGGAAGCGAGTTTGGTAAAGAAAATGGAAGAGTTGGGAATTGGCCGACCCTCAACCTATGCGTCTACAATTTCCACCATACAAGCAAGGGAGTATGTTGAAAAACGTGATCAGGACGGCACGCCAAGAGCCTACGTTCAATTGATTTTGACCAATGATCAAATTCAAGACAATACACTCCATGAAAACACGGGTGCAGAAAAATCAAAAATGTTCCCTACCGATATTGGTCGTGTTGTAAATGATTTCCTTGTTGAATATTTTCCGTCCATTGTTGACTTTGGATTTACTGCCAAAGTGGAGGAGGAGTTTGATATCATTGCTGAGGGAAAGATGGATTGGAAAGACATGCTGCATCGATTTTACTCACCCTTCCATGAAACGGTAGAAAGAACAAAACAAGAGGCTTCGCGAGCATCTGGGGAAAGAGAATTGGGTAATGATCCTGCAACCGGCAAGCGCGTTAGTGCGCGAATTGGTCGTTTTGGCCCTATGATTCAATTGGGTGATGCAGAAGATACAGATAAAAAATTTGTTTCACTGCGTCCGGGTCAAAGCATTAACACCATAACGCTAGAAGATGCTCTTACTTTGTTCAAAATGCCTAAGCACCTTGGTGAATGGAATGGCGAACCTGTTATGGTTGGTTTAGGAAGGTTCGGACCTTATGTGAAGTTCAAATCAACCTTTGCCTCTTTGCGAGTGAAAGAGGGCGACGATCCGTTTACAATTGAATTACCTCGCGCAATTCAGTTGCTTGAAGATAAAATCAATGGAGTAAACGCGAACCTCATTAAAACATTCGCTGAAGATGAAAATGTTCAAATTATTCGCGGCCGATTTGGTCCTTATTTGAAATCTGGAAATTTGAATTTCAAGCTTCCGAAAGGGGCAGAGCCGAGTGAAATAACTTGGGCGGAAGCACAACAGATTATGGAAGAGCAGATGGAGCAAGCAACGAAGAAAGCGGCTTCAAGAAAACCTGCTCCGAAAAAAGCCGCAGCCAAAAAAGCCGCAGCGAAAAAGGCCCCAGCGAAAAAAGCTGCAGCCAAAAAGGCGGCGACTAAAAAGAAGAAATAATCGTCATGTTGTTGAAATCATTTTTACTCCCTTGCAAAAATGAGAGGTGGGGCCAGTAGATTCGTGAAATGGATTTATCGGTTTTTTTAGTTCAATCTGCATATTGGGACACGCCAGAAAGTTCATTGTTCACGAAACAAGTGGAGTTATATGACAATGAGCAAAGTATTGCTGGAAAGCAAATCGCTTTGTTGGGTGTGTTGGAATCAAGAAACTTTGAAGAAGGGGAGGGAATAGCCAATGGACCAGATATCATTCGATCAGAATTTTTCAAACTAACTCCGTTTGATGACTTCACAAAAATTGTTGATTTAGGAAATATTCTGCCAGGTGAGCGGGTGGAAGATACGTATTTCGCACTCTCTCAAGTCTGCAAGGCATGTGTGAAAGCGAACGTCTTACCAATCATTATCGGCGGGTCACAAGACCTTACTTTTGGCCAGTATAAGGGTTATGAAGATTTGGAGCAAACCGTAAATATTGTAACAATTGATCACTCCCTCGATTTCGGTACATCCCCGAATGATCATTCAGCATCGGGATATTTGAATAGCGTGATTCTACATCGACCAAATTTCCTCTTCAATTACGCGAATGTTGGAAACCAAAGGTATTACAATCAAAAAGCAGTACTTGAGTTGATGGAGAAGATGTATTTTGATACCCATCGATTGGGAGAAATGCAACAAGATTTAGCTCAATCTGAACCTGTAATTCGATACGCAGACATGATAAGTTTTGATGTAAGTTCCATTCGGTTTTCTGAGATGCCAGCGGCGAATACTGCCGGACCAAATGGTTTTTTTGGAAATGAAGCAGCGCAAATGGCAAGATATGCTGGCTTAAGTGAGCGACTCTCGAGTATTGGCTTTTACAACTACAATGAGCAACTGGATATTCGAAATCAGGGCGCGAAATTGGTGGCACAATTGATTTGGTTTGTTATTGATGGCTTTCATGCACGCATGGGCGATTACCCAAGAGGAGCTATTTCAGATTGTGAGAAATACATTGTGATGGTTGACGATAACGGTGAGGAAATGGTTTTCTATAAAAGTCATTTAACCAATAGATGGTGGCTTGAAGTGCAGTATCCTGCAGGACCTAAGGAAAACCAAATGAGACATCATTTGGTACCATGTAGTTATCAGGATTTTATTATTGCATCGAACCAAGAAGTTCCTGATCGATGGTGGAAAGTCTATCAAAAATTGGTTTAATTATCTTGAGATTTCAAGTTTGCTTAAAGTTATGCAAAAATATTAAGTATTTGGAATATAGACAATTAAGCATTCTCAAGTCTACTAATAATTGAAAAGTGATTATTTTTTTTGGTTTTTCAATGAGTTTTTCTATTTTAGCAAACTCAGATATACCCAAAATATCGTCTGAGACATGATAAACCAAAAAACCAATGAAGAAATTTTATCTTTCATTATTTGTTTTCTCAGCAGCCCTGAGTAGTACGGGACAGCAAGATCCGCAGTTTACAATGTGGATGTTTGATCGTCTTTCATTCAATCCGGCTGCTGCTGGTATGGACAGAATGCATCAGGTTCAAGCCTTTCACCGTGACCAATGGGACGGATTTGAAAGAGATCCAAAAACGTATTTGTTTAACTACAACGGTTACGCAAGCGTAGCAGGTAGAACAGTAGGTATTGGAGCTTCTTTCATGACTGAAGTCTTAGGACAAGAGCAAAATAAATTCGCTCGTTTATCTGCTTCATTTCATCAACCCATCGGTGACAACTTTTTGTCTGGTGGTGTTCAAGTTGGTTTATTAAGCAAGAGTTTAGGGAACAGTTGGATAGCAATAGATCCTACTGATCCCAATATTCCAATCAATGGAATCTCTCAAGGTGGTTTTGATATGGCTGCAGGATTAATGTTCTACAATCCGAATAAATACTATGCGGGAGTGAGTGCCACTCACTTGCCGGCTACTGCTTTGAACGACTTAGGTTTTGCAAGTGCAAGGCATATTTACGTTATGGGAGGATACAATTATGAGCTTCCGAACGGTTTGGTTTTGCGTAGCAATGCTTTAATCAAAACAGACATGAAAGCTTCTCCTGCAATTGATGTTAATGCCAACGTACTTTGGAACAATCAGCTTTGGGGTGGTTTGGCCTTCAGACCTGGTGATGCAATTGCTCCCATGTTAGGATTTCAAATGGATTTGAATACCATTCAAAAAGGTTTAATGACTTACGAGCACGGATTTAAAGTTGGATACTCTTACGACATTACACTGAGTGAAATAAGAAATTACAGTGCAGGCTCACATGAGTTGTTTTTAACCTATCAATTTAATATTGGAAAGACGCCCGTTCGTAGAATTAGCGGTGATCCTCGCCAATTATAATCGGTTGTGCAATAAAATGAATCTGTCTGTAGTTATAAATACGTTAAACCAAGCCCAACAAAGTTTAACCCGTTAAATTAGGAAATCATGAAAAAATCACTTTTTGCGTTTTTCGCAGCCATTGTAGTTCTCTCTGGTTGTTATTCAGGTCCTGCCGGTGAATTGGTAGGAGTTTATCCAAGAGAAGAATGGGTGCAAGTGAATCCTTATGGAATGAACTATATTCATTATGGTTCCTTCACTATGGGTCCAAATGACCGCGACTTAGTCGGAGGTCTGACCACAAAATCTAAAACGGTAACCATTTCTCCGTTTTACATGGATCAGCATGAAATTTCAAACAATGAATACCGCCAATTCGTTTATTGGGTGAAAGATTCGTTGATGCGTGATTATTTGGTTCGTGAAGGATTAAATGAAGAGTTCGTATACGGTGTTGGTGAAGACGACGGATTTGATGCTCTAGGAGAAGAAATTGCTGCACAAAAGGCGAATATGGATTTCACAGAATTCTATAGTGATGGGGTGAAACTAGCTTGGGAAGAGCCGATTGACATGATGAATGCAGACATCTATGAGAAAATCTACAATGAATTCTACTGGACTGGGGATGCTAAATTTTATGATAGACCTGAAGTGAAGGCAGAGAAATTGAATTTTAAGTACTATTGGATTGACCTTCAAGAGGCGGCGAAAAAGAGAAATAGATCAGTGGAAACTGGTACTACCAATGAATTGGATCAATTGCATTCTGTAAAGGTGCATCAGAGTCGAGATCAGTTTGTAATCGAAGAACAAATTCCAATTTATCCTGACACCTTAGTATGGGTGCATGACTTCACTTATTCTGATAATACACAGCTTGCTGAAACCTATTTCTGGCATCCAGCCTATGATGATTACCCAGTGGTGGGTGTAACCTGGGGTCAGTGTCAAGCTTTCTGCGTATGGAGAACACAATTATTGAATGAATGGAAACACCAGAACGGTGAAACCTTTGTACAACGCTTTAGACTGCCTTCAGAGGCAGAGTGGGAATTCGCTTCACGTGGAGGTCTTTCAAATGAAGAATACCCATGGGGCGGTCCTTACACACGCAATTATCTTGGTTGTCCTTTGGCGAACTTCAAGCCTATGAGAGGGGACTATCCAGATGATATGGGCGTGCACACTGTGCCTATTGCATCTTATTCTCCAAACGGTTATGGCTTGTACAATATGGCTGGAAACGTTGCAGAGTGGACCAATACGGCATATCTTGAGTCGGGTTATGAATTTGTGCATGATTTAAATCCAGAGTACAATTATAAAGCTAAAAAAGATGATCCGCATGCACTGAAGAGAAAGGTGATTCGTGGTGGTTCATGGAAAGACATCAGTTGGTTCATTCAGTGTGGTACACGTAGTTACGAATATCAAGATACCGCAAAATCATACATCGGTTTCCGTTGTGTTATGAGCTATCTTGGAAGAGGGAAGTCAGGTCCAAGAGAAGATTGGAACATGGCTTCTGAATAAATTTGAAAACCAATTAAACCAAATAATAATTTAAAATCTAAAATCAATGAAACCTGGAAGTAAAGCTTGGAAAAAATTTATGGCGAAGTTGTACGGAATCGGAGCGGCTGTCGTTATTATTGGAGCGATGTTTAAAATTCAGCACTGGCCGTTTGCGTCTTTTCTACTTGTTGTAGGTTTGAGTACTGAGGCTGTGATTTTCTTTTTCTCTGCTTTCGAACCGATACATGAAGAACCAGATTGGTCTTTGGTATATCCGGAATTGGCCTTACCAGAAGACGCTAAGAAAAATTTACGAAACTCCAAAGGTGGGGTTTCAGCTCAGTTAGATGGCATGTTAGAAGAGGCTAAAATTGATAGTGATTTAATTGCAAGTCTTGGAGAAGGTATGAGAACATTCAGCTCAAATGCTAAGCAAATGGCTGATGTGACCTCTGCTGCTTCTGCAAGTACATCATACGCTGACAATTTGAAAGATGCGTCTGATAAAGTGTCTAAATTGGCATCAACATATGAAGCAGCGTCAGCATCTTTGACTGGTTTAACTTCACACGCAGATCAAGGATCTTCAGCAGGTGCACATTTGCAAAAAATGACTGAGAATTTATCAACATTGAATTCGATGTACGAAATTCAAATTGAGGAAATGTCTAAGACTAAAGCTATGTACGCAGATATGGGTGCTTTGGTTCAGAATTTGGCCGACTCTGTTGAAGATACGAAGTTGTACAAAGAGAACATTAGCGAATTGTCGAAGAACTTGAAATCTCTGAATACAATCTACGCGAACATGTTGAATGCAATGGGCTCAGCTCGTCAATAATTGCAGTTCCAAATTCATATTAATTATATTTTTAGGAGGAACTAAAAATGGCAGGTGGTAAAGAAACCCCACGGCAGAAGATGATCGGGATGATGTATCTCGTTCTTACCGCGCTTCTCGCCATGAACATCTCGAAAGATGTATTGAATGCATTCATTCAAATTAATCGTGGTATGGTTAAAAACGCTGCAAACTCGGAAGAGCGAGCTGATGCAACATTATTACTTTTAGATAGCTGGAGCGACGGTACAAAGGCTGCACCTTTCCAAGCTGAGGCCCACAAATTTGTTGATGAGGCTGATGCACTCGTACATTATATTATTGAGCTTAAGGCGCGTGTTCTTGCGGCTTCTGTTAATGGTAGTGTTGATGGAGTTGGCTTCGAGGCCTATATTGAAAATGGACATTTGGTTGACATTGGTGATAAGGAGAAAGTCTCTAAACCAGATGAGAATCAAAATACCACAGCCATGTTAATTGGCTCTGAACCTGCGAATCCACGTTCTGGTGCATGGTCAGCGGTTGAACTTCGTGAAAAACTCTCGGCATTTGCGAATCGTGCAATGGGTATCGAGGTTACTGACATTAAAGGTAAATCTCACAAGTTGACTGAAGGTGCTCCAGAAACCAAAGGGTTAATCGAAAAAACGTTCAAGTTTGAAGATATCAATAACTCAGATGGGGACCCGGAAAAATGGGAAACCGCGTTGTTTTATCACACGCCAGTTGCAGCGGTTATTGCGCATTTGAGTAAGATTGAAGGTGACGTTATTTTGGTGAAGAATGCAGTATTGAATTATCTGACTTCTCAGATTAACTCTGCTGACTTGAAGTTCTCTGATGTTACCGTAGCGGTAGTTCCAAAACAGAGTTATATCATGCGTGGTGATTCATTTGTAGCCGAGATTTATTTAGCGGCATACAATAAAAACAGTTCTACACGCGTCTACATGTCAGGAAGCGAGGCAGGTGATAATCCAACTCCAGAATTATTTGATTACAATGGAATTACTCCAATTACTTCAGGTTCTGATGGTAAGTGTAAATTCAGAATTAATCAATCAAGTCTTGGAGCACATTCGCACAAAGGTGTGATTGTTTATCAAGATGCTGATGGCGGTGATAAAGCAATTCCATTTGTGGTTCCACCGTATTTTGTTGGTGAACCGAATTGTGTAATTTCCCCAACAAACATGATGATTTTGTATCGCGGTGTACCGAATCCAGTTGAGGTTTCTGTACCGGGTGTAGATCCAAGTTCATTGAGTGTTACTTGCAGTGGAGGTTCCATGTCTGGCTCA
>VGFR01000063.1 GCA_016868835.1 Bacteroidota bacterium
GTAGGTTTGAACGGAAAAACCATAAACATGAATAGACAGGAAGAAGTAAAGAGGAGTAATAAAATGGAAAAGCGATGTTTCATTTCTTGGGTTGGTACTATGCGATAGAGCCAAACAAGAAATCCGATGGTGATGATGTTTTTTGCAAAGGCTTCAAACGGAGTCATGGGTATCATCTGACCGAAACAGCCGCAGTTCCCGTTAAATGGACCATAAATGACCATTTGATATGCCAAGTGAGTACAGAATACCAATAGTAGTAAAATTGTTGAAGGAATGACCAATTTTTTCAAAAAGTGTGGCTGAAGAATGGCAATTCCTAAGGTTAATTCGATACCAATAATTAATCGAGCAAAATATGGGGCTGAGGACCAGTCGGCAAATCCGAGGTCTATGAGTTGTTTTTCAAAAGGCCAAATGGGAAACATTTTCGCTATTCCTGAAAAAACAAATAGTCCAAAAATAAGAATACGCAATGACCAAGAAATCCAGATTTTTTTATTTTCCATGATTCAAAATTAAGGGTTTAAATGAAAACAGTGTCGAGTTTTCTAAAATCGTGCCGTTAACAAGTTTCAAATTCATTTCATTAAAACTTTCCGAAGTCTTTTACCTTTCACATATGAATTTTGTAAAAAAAATCGCTTATCAAATTCTAATTCTTTGGGGTGTAGTCACCCTAGTTTTCGTTTTATTTAACGTGACAGGTAGTGATCCTGTCTCGCAACTGGTTGGAGAGAGTGCAACAGAGGAAGTGAAGCAAAACGTTAGAATAAAATTGGGCTATCATAAAACGGCATGGATTCGCTACTGTGAATATTTGAACAATCTTTCTCCTGTGGGCTATTATCAAGAACAAGATGCTCAAGGTGCTTTTAACATGGACACAACCTTAATTCGCGGTGTACAGATCTTTTCAATCTCGAATTCAGGAATTTATTTGAAGTGGCCTTCTTTTGGAAGGTCATTTATTACAGATCAATCGGTTTTTGAATTGTATTTGGAGTCATTTCCAGGAACATTACTTCTTGCAATTGCGAGTATTGTTTTGAGCATAATCATTGGAATTCCATTGGGTATTTGGGCCTACAAGTGGCATGGAACCTGGTTAGATAACTTTATTTTATTCATTAGTGCCATTGGTGTTTCGGGACCGTCTTTTTTTGTAGCCATTTTAGTTGCATGGATTGGCGCAGTTTTATTGCAACCGTATACCGGATTAAATATGACAGGAAGTTGGTACGAAGTGGATGTTTGGCAAGGGCGATACGTTAATTTTTCAAACATGATTCTTCCCATGATTACGCTCATGATAAGACCATTGAGTGTGATTGTTCAATTGGTGCGAAGTTCAATGCTTGAGGTCATGTCTATGGACTATATACGAACAGCGAGAGCCAAGGGAGTTTCTGAATTTAAAGTACTTTATAAGCATGCTCTACCCAATGCATTGAATCCTGTTGTAACAGCTATTTCAGGTTGGTTTGCTAGTCTTTTGGCCGGGGCTGTTTTTGTTGAATTTGTTTTTGGTTGGAAGGGTATTGGTCAGCTCATGTATTCCGCTTTGGAAAAACAAGACCTTCCCATCATTATGGCTGGCGTAATTTGGGTGGCCATTATTTTTATTCTCGTTCACGTTTTGGTTGAATTCATCTATCGAAAACTAGATCCTCGTATTTCCGATTAGCCTTTTCGAAATGAATAGGTTGACATGGGTGATACATGTTCATAGTGACTCATGAGTATGGGATGATTGAGATTTAAAACGTATTTTATCCATTCTTCGTATTGCAAGAATTCTAAATATGGCGATGCTATTTCAATGGTGTCGTGATTACTGAAATAGACAATTTCATTTTTCGGGGGAAATGATGAGGGTAAAACTTGACTCTCTAACAATAAACTTCTGAAGGTGTGATTCAATACGAAATCTGCAAAAGCCAATTTCTCAGGTTGAACGGTATCATCTAAAATGAGATCGAATTTAAAATTACGTTTAATGAATTCAATCAGATAAATTGGAATGTGGTGTGCGGCATCGATTCGAATGAATTGAACCCCACAATTCGCCAATTGTTGAAGATGGTTCGCGAGGTATTCTTCAACTTCTTGGTATGTGTGATTGAGTTGCCAAACATCGGTCCAATTGGTGTTTATGGGCGATGCTTGCGTAGAGTAGTTGGCCAGAATATGCTTTGGTGAAATGTGATTCAGTACCACATCTATTCCAACATGAAGATTTAAATTCTGAGCTGTTTTGCAAAATTCCGCGAAGTCATTCCAATCACCGAATTCAGGTTTTATTGTGTTGTGCGAAGTAATGCAATACGGAGATGCTTGTGATTCAAAAAAGGGAAGTAGTAGCACATGCGTGAATTCGTGTGCTTTCAATTGTGATAGGGCTTTGGAGGCCAAATGAAAGGACTTGAATTCAGGAATAGACCATTCAATGATTTTCATTGTCTTTTCTTTTTACCATCATCATACCATCGCGCAACGGAAGTAAAACGTTTTCAAACTGTTGGTTCTCTTGAATGGCCTTGTTCAACTCAAGCAAGACTTGCGTGTCTAGATCTTTATCAGCAAATGGTTGTATGACTTTTCCGTTCCAAAGTACATTGTCTATGAGAATGATTCCAGTTGAACTCACATGTTTCGAACACCAATCCCAATACTGCAAATAACCTTGTTTGTCGGCATCAATGAAAATGAGATCAAAGGATCCGTCCAGTTCATTCAAGGTCTTTTTTGCATCTCCATACTTGGACTCAATTAATTTTCCTTTGGAATGTTGAGGGAAATATTTCTGATGGAAATAAGACAGTTCGTCATCTTCTTCCAACGTAATAAGTTCACCATTTTCTTTTAATCCTTCCACCAAACAAAGTGCGCTGTAACCAGTGTAGGTCCCAATTTCTAGGATTCTTCTTGGTTGTACTAAATTGGAAATGAATTTCAAGTATGCACCTTGCAGTGAACCACTAAGCATACGCGGATTAATAACTTTTTGCCAAGTTTCTTTGGCAAGTTGTTGAAGCAATTCAGATTCTGAAGATGAATGTTGTTCACAATATTGCGTTAATGCTTGTCCAATAAAATCCATAAAACAAAGGTACAGCCATTACATTTGCGTCTATGAATTTGAGTAAAGAAATGTTCATGCGCATGGGAATAGCAACGTTGCTTATTCCTTTGGTGATAACATTCATTTTGTATCAATTCAATTTCACGTCTTTTTTAGTACCTGTTTTGGTTGGAAAGTTTAACATTGCCATTCAAGTGCTAATAGGAATTGCAGGAGGTGGATGTATGATTTTGTTGGCTTTTTTCATGAGCAAGTGGGAATATCTGAACGAAGTTCAATCGAAGTTTACCATTCAGTTGGGCGGGTATCAGTTGACCTTGCAAGAAATTGTTTTTTTGTCTTTTTGTGCGGGTTTTGGTGAGGAGATCTTGTTTCGTGGAATGTTACAACCGTGGTTGGGTATTTTTTTTACAGCCTTTTTATTCATTGCCTTGCATGGATATATAAGTGTAAAATCTTCGGCTCATCTCATATTTGGTTTGGCACTTTGGTCGATGGGAATTGGTTTAGGATTATTGGGTGCATATAGCGGATTAATCTCTGCGGCTATTGCCCATATGATTTATGATATTTATGCTTTTTTAAATATTCAACGTGAATTTGAATCGTTGAAATCGAGAAGTAAACTCAATTTACAAGACAATGAGCAAGAAGAAATCTAATTCATTAGACGACCTTGGTGGCATGGTTTATAGCACCAATCCGAATTTTGCCTTTGACAATAAAGATACGGAGCAGAAGCCCATTGAAAACAAGGAACAAAAGCTCAAGATTTGGTTGGAGAAAAATCACAGAGGTGGTAAAACTGCAACCATTGTAAGAGACTTTGTTGGAACGGATGAAGATTTAGAGGCCCTTGGAAAGTTATTAAAGACAAAATGCGGAACTGGTGGCAGCGTCAAAGATCAAGAAATAATTATACAGGGAGACCATCGAGAAAAGGTGTTGCAGATCTTGCTCAATTTGGGATACCAAGCAAAAAAGGCGGGAGGATAGTCATATGCAAATAGCAGTAAGGTGTTTACAAGGATTTGAATTTTTGTTGAAGCAAGAATTGGAACAACTCGGAGTTACTGAATTAAAAGAAGGGAATAGAGTGGTTCAAGGTTCTTGCGAGTTGGTAGATTTATATAAAATCAATTATTGCTCGCGTTTGGCCCTGCGTGTATTGGTTCCTGTGCATGCGTATTCGTTTGCGAGTATTGATGAGTTTTATTTAAATGCTCTGAATTTTGCTTGGGAGGAATGGTTAGATGAAGATACTACCTTCGCCATTGATCCTCAGGTGAGCTCCATGCAATTTCGACATGCTCATTTTGCTTCGTTGAAGCTGAAAGATGCGGTCGCAGATCGATTAAGAAAAGTGTATGGCTCAAGACCGAACGTGGATACTGAAAATCCAAATGTTCAAATTCATTTGTTGGTAAACAGAGATCGCGTGCAAATAAGCATGGATAGTAGCGGACGATCACTGAATCAGCGCGGATACCGAAAGAGTGGGGGTGAGGCTCCAATGAATGAAGTCTTAGCTGCGGGTATGATTCGTCAAAGCGGTTGGCGTGGTGAAAAGACATTTTATAATCCGTTTGCAGGTTCTGGAACTTTACTGATTGAAGCTGCTTACGTGGCATTTAACTGGCCTGCCCAATATTTGAATCGGTCATTCAATTTTCAGACTTGGAAGAATTACTCTGATTCCATTTGGAAAGAAGTATTAGATGCAGCACACAATGAAATAAATTCCAATACTACCGTAAAACTTTGGGGCAGTGACATTGATGAGAAGCAGCTGAGTGTTGCCTGGAAAAATATAGCCCAGCTGCCCAAACCGGATTGTATTGATTTGGTTCGAAAAGATTTTTTTGAAGATGGAATTGAACACGAAAATGAAGTGGTTTTTATTAATCCACCCTACGGTGAACGCATGGAGATTGATGATTTAAATGCGATTTATAAGCAGTTGGGGCACGTTTTAAAGCACCACTACAACGGATGTGAAGTTTGGATCATTTCAAGTGACACAGAGGCATTGCATGCCATTGGCCTTCGACCTAAAAAGAAACTAAAAACGTTGAACGGAAAATTGGATTGTGAAATTCGGGGAATGGATCTGTTTTCTGGAACAATGAAGTCGTATAAAACGTCTTAATTCGATTTTCTGTTTACCACAGGATTTGCATACATCTGCAACATAATTTCTTTGGCAACGCTTAAAAAATTCTCTTTGGGGAGTTTTGTTTTCTTTCTATTCAATGAAAGTTTGAATGCATTGGCACGAATGTAATTCCCGAACGCTATTTTTTGAATTTGACTGTAATGATCCTTGAAATCTTTGGTACCATTCAGCAGATCATATGCAATGTAGTTGGTGGGCCATAAGTGATAAATCTGATGCATTTGCTTATCTATGGCTGCTGTGAGGTAGCGATACTTTTCGTTTTTGTTTACAATGGACCGCATGTGCTCAATGTCTGAGTTTAAGGCTTTTCCCATGGTAATGTTTACGTGACCTTTGTGTCCTGTAATTCCCTTGAGCATGGAGAGAAAATCTTCACCTGATTTTTTTTCGTATTCACCAAATTGTTTCAGATGCATGAGTTCATTGGTCTTTAACAAATCGCATGGATCATATTCGTATGATACAGCCATTGGTATGATGTTCAACTTAAGAAGCGTATCTTCAATGTTGGTGCCGCTCATGGCAAACATTTTCAACAATCCCGTAGCTGTTCTATCGTCACCATCTTTACTTCGACCTTCACGTTGTGCTATCCAAATGGAGGTGTTGTCTTGATCTATTGTATTTGAGATGTAATTTGAAAGGCGTTGGCTGTAGTAGAAAATCTCTTTTGCACTCACATTTCTATTAACAATGAAATTTTTGTTTGAACGCACAATGTCTTCAATAACTTGTTGGCGAAGCAAATTGTCTCCGATTGCAATTTGCGTAGATTTGAATCCTTGTTCCAGCAGACTAACGTTCAAGATAGCGCTATCGAGAATAATATCACGGTGGTTGCTTAAAAACAAATACGCGTGTTCTTTACTTAACGATTCAAAATTGGTGAAAGATAAACCGCTTGTTGTTGTTTGAATGGCCATTTTAAATGCAGGTCCACTAATTTCACTCTGAAATTCATCAACCGTGCGAACATCACGCATCATGCGTTGAATGGCCGATTTACTTAAACCGGGATAAACCCATTTCATCATTTTATAGAATTCAGGCACCAAAAGAATACGTTCAATGGCGAGCTTTAATTCTTCGTCATTGTATGGCCGAATACTATCAAAATTATTTACATTGAAATCGGATTGTTCCATTCTTGCGAAATTAAGAAATCAATGAAGTTATTTTCGTTTGAAAGGTGTTAAAATATGAACAGGTTGTACTTTTGAATCTATGAAAAAGGTCATTTACTTTCTTATTCTTTCTGTAATGATGTATCAATCATGCATGAATTCGAATACGCCACCCGTTGCATCGAAATCAAACGAATTGGTAGGCACTTTTGAAGATACGCTTTGGACGAACGACGGCGGTTTTACATATCAATTAAAACTTAAACAAGATAGCTCTTTCTATTTGTATACTAAAAAGTTAGGTTCGAAAGAAGGTGTTAAAACTTTTTTAGGAAGATATGAGCCCAATGCCGATTGGAGTTCTATACAGCTTAAAAGTACTGATGGTCAGTTGAGTTGGAAATGCGATTTAAATTCAATGTCACAATTGAAATTGAGCACTGATCTTGGAGAATCAGTTTTGGATCGAACAGTGGCAGTTATTGAGCGATCAAATGAGCTTGTTGTTTGCAAACGACTATTACCCAATAGAAAAGATCGTAGTTTGGTTTTTCAGCGAACCGATGATCATGAACTTATTTTAGATGAGGCGTTTTTAGCCCAGTTAACGGGTGAACAAAAAGCGGTATTGGCCTATTACGCTTTTCGATACGAGACGGGGTGTGTAAATGGAACATGTTGGCTCACTCAAATGTTGGGATTCAACTCGAACGATCTACGAAATGTATTGTCGTTATTTTTAAGCCCAGATAGTTTGATGAAATCCTGGTATGTTGCGCCAGTTGAGAATGATATGAAACCGCAGTTGAAGACCGTATTTGTGCAAATTACTCCCAACGGCATGGTTCTTCAATATGTGGCCATGGGAAGTCAAGGAAATGCCGTTTCATTTGTAGATGAGTGGCGATTGAATAATTTGCAATGGTCAATTACTTCGCATCAAGCGGCAGGTGTTTCAACAGCTGTATTGTATGAGGGTCATACAGATATTCAATTACCTAAAGATCAGATCATCATCAATGTTCAGAAATGAAAAAGGCCCCAAACGGGGCCTTTTTTATTGAGAATAGATTCTCTGAAAATTAGTTCAAACATTTAGCAAGTTCTGCTTCGAATTTTTTAAAATTTTCAGTACCCTCCTTATATTTAGGTTCAAGATTCTTTTGAAGAGATTCTAACTTTTCCCGTAAATCTAAAGATTTGATGGTGTCATTTGACATTTCTGCATCCATGTATTGTATATACGTATCACACAATTTCTTGGCATCCACAGCAATTTCAGCAGCAGCAGCCTCATCTTGACATGGCTTTAATGCGCTTTCAAATTCTTTCAACTTGTCACCTTCATAGTTCTTCTTCGCTTCGTCCATGTATACGTCGATTTGACCTTGAGCTACAGCCAAAGAAATATCGTTACCAGACTTTAAAGCTTCAGACTTTTCTTTTAAAAGTCCACAAATTTTTTCAGCATCTTTCTTTGGATCGTGACAAGATGCAAGAGCTACTACAGCAGCTAAAAAAAGAAATTTTTTCATTTTAATTGATTAAGATTTGGCTGCAAGATACAGCAGAAAGCAAAGAAGCAAACATTGAAAAGTGAATTTTTAAGTTCGTGTTAAGTCATTCAGATTGAAAATCGATGAATATTGCGGGTATGATAAATCCTGAACAACTCCAATTTTTTTTAGGACTTCTTCAACTTGAACAAGTTAAGATAAGTGAGGAAGAGAGGCTCGACTATGCTTCAGATGAAACAGAGAATTATGTCTTTCCTGCAGATGTGGTTTTACTTCCCAACAATACAAATGAAATTGCATCGATACTGAAATATTGTAATGCTGAAAAAATTCCGGTAACAGCTTTAGGTGCCTTAACCGGTTTAAGTGGTGGTGCGTTGTGTGTTCATGGAGGTGTTGGATTGAGTTTAGAACGATTGAACAAAATAATTTCCATTGATGAAAACAACGGTCAAGTGATTGTAGAACCGGCTGTCATAACACAGGTTCTGCAGGAGGAGTGTGCAAAAAAAGGATGGTACTATGCGCCAGATCCAGCGAGCAGAGGTTCGTGCAGCATAGGAGGAAATCTAGCAGAGAATAGTGGTGGTCCGCATGCGGTGAAATACGGTGTAACCAAAGATTTTGTTTTGAATTTAGAAGTTGTTTTGGCCAACGGTGAAGTCATTTGGACAGGGGCAAATACATTGAAGAATTCAACAGGTTACAACCTCACTCAGCTCATGGTAGGCAGTGAAGGAACGCTGGGAATCATTACAAAAGCGGTGTTGAAACTTGTACCTCTTCCGCCGTTTAACAAATTACTTTTGGCTCCATTTCCAAGTGCGGAAAATGCTTGTGCTGCGGTGAGTGCGATTTTTCGAGCAGGAATTACACCCAGTGCCTTGGAGTTTATGGAACGCGATGCAATAGCTTTTACGCTGCAGTTTGTAGATGATGTTCAGGTTGATTTGAATGGAGTGGAGGCTCACCTTCTCATTGAAGTTGATGGGACCGATGAATCTTCTCTCATGTTGGAATGTGAAAAGATTCTTGCAGTTTTGGAAAAATTTGAGGCAGGTGAAGTTCTTTTTGCCGAAGATCACGAACAGAAAGAGAAATTATGGAAGGTGAGAAGGAAGGTGGGAGAGGCAGTAAAATCACATTCAATATACAAGGAAGAAGACACTGTAGTGCCTCGATTTGAATTGCCTGTTTTACTCCGTGGCGTAAAAGAGATAGGTTCAAGATATGGTTTTCAAAGTGTGTGCTATGGACATGCCGGTGATGGAAATTTGCATGTGAATATTCTCAAAGGACAATTGACCGATGAACAATGGAGTCAAGAGTTACCCAAGGCCATAAAGGAAATATTTGAGTTGGTAGTCTCTTTAAATGGAACATTAAGTGGTGAACATGGAATTGGATTTGTTCAAAAAGAATACATGCCCATTGCTTTCAATGAAATTCAATTGAACCTCATGAAGCAAATTAAGCAGGTATTTGATCCCAATGGAATATTGAATCCCGGAAAAATATTTCCTAGTTCACACTCAATTTAGCAAGTGTGTTTCCAACTTTAACCACGTACACGCCAGGAGCCAACGTTGCAATATCAAGACGGGTAGTTCGAGATCCTTGGCTCATTTCATTCAAGATTAATCTTCCCTGAAGATCAAAGATTTGAATGTTTTGAACACTTTTATTCGGTGTTGTAATGAAGACTTCGTGGTTCGCCGGATTCGGATAGATTGAAATGGAAGTGTTGATCAATTCATTTACGCCATTAGGAAGCCAGTTGAATGATAGTCCTTCAGCAGGAATTGAACTGGAACATGCATTTGTACCATATACTCTCCAGTAGTAGGTTTTACCGGTTTCAAAAGCAAAATTGAAGGGCAAATAAATTTCGTTTGTTACAGTGTTTGATGTGTAGAGCAATGTAGTAAAGGTTGGATCATCAACAGATAATTCAAACACGTATCCAGAAGCCCCTGCAATGGCTTGCCATGTGAAGAGGTAATCTGTTCCGGTTTCTTGCACTGTTGGAGCAGTAGGATTAGCTACAGATTGAACGGCAGAAATATTACTTCCAACCTCAACATGAAAAGGAATTTCATAAGATTCTCCAAAGGTGGTTGTTAAAACCAAATGCGCGTTATACATGCCCGGAGCTACATTGTTCATGTTACTCAAAAGAAAAGAATACGCACCGGTTCCTGTTACAGTTCCACCAACAAAATTGGCTTCAATTGGAAGTCCGTTTATTGTTGCTGTTAATGGAAATTGCAGGTCAGCATTGATTTTTAGTTCAAGGGTATCAGAGGTGTTTTCACAGAAACTATAGTTGGTTTGATTCAAGTACAACAAAGTAGGTTTTGTAATGAAGAACCCGTCATACATGCTTGTCGCCAAATTAATTCCGCTTGGTAAATATCCGTAATTGCTCCAAGTACCGCTGAATTGAGGCATGTCATTTTGTGGATACAAATCAAAAAATCCAACCTCATTAAGTATTCCTTGGCTTACGCGAATGGCGTCGAGTACACGCACACCACTTCTGTAATTGCTTTCGTAAACAAATTGATCTAGAATGTATAAGTTATGATCGATGCTTGGGTTGGTGCTTTCATAGAATTGCATGTATGCAATGTTATCTAAATCATTGAGGTCGAAAATATGTGTTCGTGTAGGCGTGCCTAGTTGCTGTTCATCT
>VGFR01000064.1 GCA_016868835.1 Bacteroidota bacterium
GCGCGAATTTTATGAGAGGAACCGGAGATGCCATGGGTGTTGCTGGTTATCTGAATGACAATGCCGACATTACAGCACCCGTTTATCAATATCCACCGAATGATTTCGGATTGTATAATATGGCAGGTAACGTATCTGAATGGGTTGCTGATGTGTATCGTCCGTTAAGCGAAGACGAGCGTTCTGAATTCCGTCCGTTTAGAGGTAATGTGTATCGCACAAAAGAGTTAGATACTGATGGTGTTGTTAAAGAGGTTTACGAAGGAAATATCTATGACTTGCAAGGAATCAATGAGTATTTGATTGATATGGAGAGAAAGATGAAGGCAAATACCAACTATCCGCTATCTCCAGATGAAGAGGCTTTGATACTAACGTGTAAAGACCAAATGGTTCTCGCAATTGACGCTGAAACTGCGAAAAAGCCAATTGAAGAAGTTATGAATTTGATCAATGGTTCTGGTCAGGTATCTGACGGTAAAGGCGGAAAAACCAAGAGCTTAACAGAGAAATTGACTGAAGCAACCAAAAAGAAGCCTTTAGAGCAATTGGCAGTAACTATCAAATTGAAACTTGAGGAATACATTGTGAACGCACCCGGTCAGCAACGTATGCGTGATGTAACAATTGAGGAAAATATCAACAGAACGAATTACAGAAAATCAGATAACATTGACTACGGTGATGGTGATTTCCAAAGCTCTAGAAAATACCAAGATGCAACCTATGATACCTACAACGGATACGAAAATGGTGATCGCGATAAGAAACACCGCATGTATGACTATGGTAAAACCACTTTAATCAACAACAGATCACGCGTGTACAAAGGTGGTAGTTGGGAAGATCGCGTGTATTACAACATCCCATCAACGAGACGTTTCTTAGACGAGCGTAAGTCTTCAAGAAATATCGGTTTCCGTTGTGCTATGGATCGCGTTGGATCACCAACAGGTCTTGGTGCTAAAGGTGGCATGGAATAAAATTGTTAGCATAATTCAGTTTAAATCACCCCGCAATTCGCGGGGTGATTTATTTTTGAACCATGGATGCAAGAGAAAAAATTTTCAAAGCGTTTCTTGAGAAACGGTTAGTCACTACCGATTCAAGGAATATTCCTTCGGGAAGTTTGTTTTTTGCATTAAAGGGTGAGAATTTCAATGGAAATGCATTTGCGACAGATGCCCTTGCTCAAGGAGCAGCATATGCCATTGTAGATGAGGTTTTCAATGAAGGTGGTTTTGATGAACGACTGATTGTGGTTGATGACGCCCTGAAAGCATTGCAAAACTTGGCTGCTGATTATCGCAATACATTTCAATTTCCAGTATTGGCAATAACAGGGAGCAATGGAAAAACAACAACCAAAGAATTAATTCGTGAAGTAATTGCCAAGAAATTCAAGGTTTATGCAACAGAGGGAAATCTGAATAATCATATTGGTGTGCCTTTAACAATGTTAAGAGTGCCCGCAGATTGTGAATTTGCTATCATTGAAATGGGGGCAAATCATCAAAAAGAAATTGCATTGTATTGTGATATTGTTCATCCAGATTTCGGATTAATCACCAATATTGGTAAGGCTCATTTGGAGGGCTTTGGCGGCGTAGAAGGAATCATTAAGGGGAAAGGAGAATTGTTTGATTCACTTCGTGCTAACAAAAAAATGGGATTTGTAAATACCGAGTTACCACACTTAACTAGCATGATCCAAACCATGAATCATGTTGCTTATGGTTTCAATGCAGATCCTTTCCGAATTGAAATAATGAAGGAAACCCCCACGCTAGATTTTCGATTTTCAGTCAATGCTGGTGCAACATATATCCATTGTTTAACCCAGTTGGCAGGAACTTACAATCTCTACAATATTGCTTCGGCTATTGCTATTGGAAATTATTTTCAAATTGGGGACCAAGAAATTGCAGATGCAATTGCAGCCTATAATCCTTCGAATAATCGAAGTCAACTCTGGAACAGCGGAAAGAATCGTGTCATATTGGATGCATACAATGCCAATCCGAGTAGCATGGAAGTGGCACTTCGGAATTTAGTTTACTTTGAGAATCCTTTTTTTATTTTGGGAGATATGTTTGAGCTCGGTGAGTATTGTAAACAAGAGCATGAGCGCATTGTAAACTTAGCCATGGAATTGAATTTAGATGGCTATTTTGTCGGTGAATTTTTCAGTGAAGTTTATGCAAAGTCATTTGTTTCTGTTGAAGCGTTGCGTGCATTTTTGATTTCGAACGCTATAGAAAATAAGACACTGTTGTTGAAAGGGTCTAGGGGCATGCGATTGGAGCAATTAAAAGATCTCTTATAGTGTTTACGTTGTATTTTTGAATCCTATGATGAATAAGAATTTTGTTGAAGAATTGAGCTGGCGTGGAATGTTGCACAATTCCATCCCCGAAACGGAATCGCATCTAAACGAAACCATGCGTAAGGCTTACATTGGATTTGATCCAACGGCAAGTTCATTGGGCGTGGGCAATTTGGTGCAGATCATGACGCTTTTGCATTTTCAACAATGCGGTCACAAGCCCATAGCTTTAATAGGTGGAGCAACAGGTATGGTTGGTGATCCAAGTGGAAAATCAGCAGAGCGAAATTTATTGGGCGAAGATGAACTTCGATTTAATCAGGCTTGTCAACAGAAGCAATTAGAAAAGTTTTTGGATTTTAATTGCGGAGCGAATTCTGCGGAGATTGTAAATAATTACACCTGGTTCAAGGAAATGGGGTTCTTGCAGTTTATTCGAGATATTGGAAAGCGACTTACGGTAAATTATATGATGGCAAAGGATTCTGTGAAGAACAGAATTTCTGGAGATGATCGGGAGGGCATGAGTTTTACTGAATTTACCTACCAGCTCATACAAGGTTATGATTTTTATTATTTGTGGAAATACAAAGGCGTAACGCTTCAAATGGGAGGCTCAGATCAGTGGGGAAATATTACTACAGGCACAGAACTTATTCGAAGAATAGATGGAGGAAATGCCTTCGCTTTAACTACTCCGTTGATAAAAAAGGCAGATGGAACCAAGTTTGGTAAAACCGAAGGAGGAAATGTGTGGTTGGATTCTAACCGAACTTCCCCCTATAAATTTTATCAATTTTGGTTGAATGCATCTGATGAGGACGTGAAAAATTACATTCGAATTTTCACCTTAAAAACGCAAGAAGAGATCTTGGCATTGGAGGCAGAGCAACTTACCGATCCCGGTTCAAGACCACTTCAAAAAGCGTTGGCGTTGGATATTACAACACGTGTTCATAGCGAACAAGATACAGCTCAAGCCATTCAGGCGTCGCAAGTTTTATTCGCAAAAGATGCTGAGTTTCGTAGCCTTTCCAAGGAATTACTTTTGGATGTGATGGAAGGTGTACCAACAGGAAACCTATCGAAAACCGCATTGGAAAATGGTTTAGACCTTGTTGATGCTTTGGTTGATTCTGCATTTTTACAATCCAAAGGTGAGGCAAGAAGAGCGTTGCAGGAAAATAGCATTAGTGTGAACAAGGAGAAAATGGGGGTAGAATCGAAGCTTACAGATTCAAATTTAATTCACGGAGAATTTTTGGTTTTGCAACGTGGAAAGAAAAATTATTTCTTAGTTCGTTGTCAGTAGGCAACCCTTTTCTTCTATTTACGTCTTTAATAAGAAGTTTAACTTCTGACTGAGTTGAATTGTGTTGGGCAAAACAATTTGGTTAAATGATTTCCTAAACAAAATAAGAAGGGGTTCCAAAGGGGATCCCTTCTTATTTATACTTCAGCAACAAGGAGGTTGCACCCGCGCAAATCGGCCTGATCTACCCTTCCCAACACCTCAAAAGATTCGTAATTATGGGTTAAAGCGATGTCTTGTGTTTCAATAAATGAGCAACTATTGATGTTAGCCAAATCAACAATATTCAAACCACCTCTTTTTCCCAAAGGCACCGTGCAAAAGGGGTCAGAAGCTTCACGCACAAGAACACGCATCCAAGATGGACAATGAAAAATTCCATGACATGTGGCATACGCCTGACTCAATAATTCGGTCATACCATATTCACTGTGTATTTCATTGCATGTGAACGCAGATTTTAGAATTTCATGCACTTGATTTTTAGGTAATTCCTTTCGAGTACCTTTCATTCCTCCCGTTTCCATGATAATGGTATTTCTAAGCGGCATGGGAAATTCAGACGCAAAATCCAATAACGCGTAAGTAACTCCGAGCAGAATGGTTGGTATATTTTTTTCCTCGTTGAAAAGTAGTTGGTCTCTGAGTTTTTTAAAATCATTGAGGTAAAATCCAGAACCTTGAATTCCCGATTGTATGAGGTCATTGGCCATGTAAACAAGGGAAGAATCTCCATTGTTTAGATAGTTTGGTAGCAGTGCTAAGATGCATTTTTCAGATGCAGGGCCGTATGTTCGTTTCCAATTCAGTCGGAAACTGTCTTCATAATTTGCAAGATGTTCAACATGATGCTGACTGCGAATTCCGCCCGTACCACTGCTTTTGAAAATTATTTCAGCGGTTTTGGACTCGGGTAAAATAACGTGCGATTTAAAGAATTGAATGGGGAGAAACGGGATTTTTGTCCAGTGATCTACTGTAAAGTTGCGATTAATGAGATTCAGGTATTCATGATAGACTGGAATATGAAAACGTTGCCAATTGTACAGGGCAATGGCCTTTTCATTGAAATTTTCACTGTTAATTTCGTTCAACTGATACATTTCGTGCGAAAAATAATCGACTATCTTTACAAAGATGCAAAAGATTTATTTCTTACTCTTCTTCCTTGTGATTTTCACTTTGACTTCTTGTTTGGAGGTAGAGACTTATCCGAATGAACCTAGCCTTTCAGGGGCAAACATTGTAATACAAGGAGACAGTGCCATGTTATTTGCTGACTTTATTGATGGTGATGGAAATTTTGGGTTGAACGAATCAGATACAGGCGGAGTATTTTCTGATTGTTTGCACCAGTATAATTTTTTTGCAGACTATCAAGAAAAGCACAACGGAGTTTGGATTACCATGAGTGAAGATCCATGTTTAAATCCAAATGCAATTCCATTTTATTATCGGGTACCGTGGGTTCAACCTCCTGGTCAGAATAAAACGCAGAAAGGAAAGGTGAGTATTGTTTTATACCCAGCACATTATCTCTTGAGTAATTATGACACATGTCGCTTTAAAGTACGTGTGTGCGATCGTGATTTTAATTTTTCGAATGAAGTGTATACGAATGAATTTATAAAGCCATAAAAAAAGCCCGACTAGCGGGCTTTAAAGAGTTAAATGATTCAAGATAGTCTTTGCTTGAGCTCTTGATTGATAACTTCCAAGAAACCTTCGGTAGTCAAGTAATGTTCTTCTGAGGTTTTAGAACCGTGAATACAAACGGCTAAATCTTTTGTCATTTTTCCCGCTTCAACCATGTCAATACAGACCTTTTCAAGTGTTTGAGCAAAATTGATTAAATCTGAATTATCATCCAGTTTCCCTCTGAAAGCCAACCCTTGGGTCCATGCGAAGATGGAAGCTATTGGATTGGTGGAGGTCTTTTTACCTTGCTGATGTTGACGATAGTGTCTTGTTACTGTTCCGTGAGCAGCCTCAGCTTCCATTGTTTTTCCGTCTGGTGTAATTAAGGCTGAAGTCATGAGCCCCAAAGACCCAAAACCTTGTGCTACAATATCAGATTGTACGTCTCCGTCGTAGTTTTTACAAGCCCAAACAAAACCACCATCACTTTTCAAACAGTAGGCTACCATGTCGTCAATGAGACGGTGTTCATAGGTGATACCCAATTCCGCGAAGGTTGTTTTAAATTCATTCTGATACACTTCTTCGAAAATATCTTTGAATCTTCCATCGTATTTTTTTAGAATGGTATTCTTGGAAGAGAAGTACAAATTCCATTTACGCATAATGGCTTGATTAAAGCAACTGCGCGCAAATCCGTAGATACTTTCTTCGGTGTTGTACATGCTCAATGCAACACCGTTGCCATCGAAGTGGTATACTTCAAACGTTTGAGGCTCACTTCCATCTTCTGGAGTGAAGGTCATTGTTAATTTCCCTTTTCCTTGAATAACAGTGTCTGTAGCGCGGTATTGATCTCCGAAAGCATGACGACCAATGTTAATGGGTTTGGTCCAACCGGGAACTAATCTTGGAATATTATTACAAATGATTGGCTCTCTGAAAACGGTTCCACCAACAATATTGCGGATGGTTCCGTTCGGACTTTTCCACATTTTTTTCAAACCAAATTCTTCTAAGCGTCCTTCGTCTGGAGTAATGGTTGCACATTTCACAGCAACATTGTGTTGCAGGGTAGCATGCGCTGCGTCTATAGTTACTTGATCTTCAGTTGCATCGCGGTTTTCAATTCCAAGATCGAAATATTTGATATCAAGATCAACATAGGGAAGTATTAATTTGTCTTTGATGTACTTCCAAATGATTCGTGTCATTTCATCTCCATCCATTTCAACGATGGGATTGGCTACTTTGATTTTATTCATGGGTCTTTCTTAAAGGTCTGTACAAAAATAAAATCGGGAGTTACTTTTTTCATAGCGAACTCCCGAAGATTTTGAAAGTTTGTAAACAATTACGCTTGTTCGCGAGATGAGAAGAAGAATGCACCTTCAATTGCAGCGTTCTCATCGCTATCTGAACCGTGCACAGCGTTTGCTGCTATGCTTTTCGCAAACATTTTACGGATAGTTCCTTCTTCTGCTTTTGAAGGATCCGTAGCTCCAATTAAATTGCGGAACGCCTCAACTGCATTTTCTTTTTCGAGAATGGCGGCTACAATTGGACCACTAGTCATGTATTCTACCAATTCGCCGTAAAACGGACGTTCTTTATGAACTTCATAGAAACGAGACGCATCTTCTTTCGAAAGTTGAGTCCATTTCATTGCGCGAATGGTGAATCCAGATTCGATAATTTTATCTAAAATTTTACCGGTGTTTCCCGCTGTCGTAGCATCGGGCTTAATCATGGTGAATGTGCGATTTCCTGACATAGTACTTAATTTTTTCGAGCGCAAAAGTACAACATTCTCGCGTTACATTTGCGCAAACTTCAGAATATGATTACAAATCTTACCTCTCAAGAGGCCATGGCCTTGGAAGATAAATATGGTGCACACAACTATCATCCAATCCCCGTGGTTATTGCCAAAGGAAAAGGTGCGAAGGTGTGGGACATAGAGGGAAAGGAATATTTTGATTTTTTATCTGCCTACAGCGCGGTGAATCAAGGTCATTGTCATCCGAAGATTATTCAAGCCTTGACAGATCAGGCGCAGCGGGTAACACTTACATCGCGTGCGTTTTACAACAGTGAGTTGGGAGCCTATGAGAAGTTCATTACTTCTTACTTCGGATATGATAAAGTGCTGCCCATGAATACGGGTGTTGAAGGGGGTGAAACAGCAGTAAAACTCGCACGCAGATGGGGCTATAAGGTGAAAGGAATTGCAGATAATCAGGCGAAGATTGTGTTTGTTGACGGCAACTTTTGGGGAAGAACATTAGCCGCAATTTCTACATCGAATGACCCAAGTAGTTACGCTGGATTTGGTCCGTATGTAGAAGGGTTCTTGAGAATTCCGTACAATGATTTGACAGCCTTAGAGCAGTGTTTGTCATCGGATCCAAACATAGCAGGGTTCATGTTTGAACCTATTCAAGGAGAGGCGGGGGTTGTTGTTCCGGATGAAGGTTATTTGGAAGGTGTTCGTGCCTTGTGTAGCCAATACAATGTGCTTATGATTGCAGATGAGGTTCAAACGGGACTTGCAAGAACGGGCAAATTACTTGCATGTGATCATGAAAATGTAAAACCAGATTTACTAATTCTAGGAAAGGCCCTTTCGGGTGGTGTATTGCCGGTAAGTGCGGTTTTGGGAAATGATGAAGTGATGCTTACCATTAAACCGGGTGAACATGGTAGCACATATGGTGGAAATCCTCTGGCATGTGCCGTAGCTACCGCAGCTTTGGAAGTTCTACGCGATGAGAAAATGGCAGAGCATGCAGCAGAATTGGGCGTGTTTTTCAGAAGTGAGATGGAACGTGTACAGGAACGCTATCCATTAATTACTAAAGTTCGAGGCAGAGGTTTATTGAATGCCGTTGTAATAGATAATACGGAAGAAAGTGAACAAGCGTGGAATATTTGTGTGGATTTAGCCCAGAACGGTTTATTAGCCAAACCTACACACGGAAATATTATACGATTCGCACCGCCGTTGTGCATTACACGTGAAGAGATGGAGCAATGTGTTTCAATTATTGAAAGTGTCATATCAACACATTCGAAGTAAGAAATTAGATCCAGCCCTTCATCTTCATCCATTCATCATTGTACATTTTACCTAAGTACCTTGTGCCATGGTCGTGGAAAATAACTACAACTACATCTGTAGGTTTGAATTTGTCTTTCAATTGAAGTACTCCTGAGATGGCGGATCCAGCGCTATTTCCAACAAAAATACCCTCTTCTTTGGCTATGCGTCTTTGAATCAAAGCAGCATCTTTATCTGTTACTTTTTCAAATTGATCAATGAGGTTGAAATCAACATTTTCGGGTAAAAAATCTTCCCCAATGCCTTCGGTCACGTAGGGGTAAATTTCATCTTTGTCGAAAATTCCAGTCTCTTTGTATTTCTTAAAAACGGAACCGTAGGTGTCAATACCTACGATGCAGATATTCGGATTTTTTTCTTTCAGAAATTTCGCTGTGCCTGAAATTGTTCCGCCTGTTCCAACTCCAACAACAAGGTGCGTAATTTTTCCATCTGTTTGGTCCCAAATTTCCGGACCGGTAGATTCATAATGGGCTTGAGCATTGCTCGGATTGTCATATTGATTCGGTTTCCAACTGTTCGGCACTTCTTTTTCTAATCTTGAAGAGACACTGTAATATGATCTTGGGTCCTCGGGATCAACATCTGTTGGACAAACTATAACCTCAGCTCCCAATGCACGAAGTGCATCAAATTTCTCTTTACTCTGCTTGTCGGTGCTGGTAAAAATGCATTTGTATCCTTTAATAATTGCGGCAATGGCTAGTCCCATTCCCGTGTTTCCTGAGGTACCTTCAATGATTATTCCGCCTGGTTTTAATTTACCTGATTTTTCGGCATCTTCAATCATTTTCAAAGCCATTCGATCTTTAATGGAATTACCTGGATTGGTTGTTTCAATTTTAGCAAGGACCAATGCAGGAACCTCTTTCACCACGTGATTCAATTTTACCATTGGCGTGTTACCAATGGTTCCAAGTATGTTTTCGTAATATTTCATAACGCAAAGATATGTTTAGTCTTTTTTAATGGCGGTTGCAGGTTGAATGGTCGACACGTACAGAGAAGGTAAAATCATAACCAATGCACAAATACCGATGGTGATTAAATTAATCATTCCAATTAATTCAAAGTCCAATTGAATGGGGACTTTTGATACGTAGTAGTTAGCCGGATCTAGTGTTACCCAACCTGTTTTCATTTGTACATAAGCAATTCCAAATCCTAGCGCATTTCCAACCAATAAGCCTATTCCAATAATCCAAATAGCCTGATACAAAAAGACTTTCAATAACATGCTGTTTGCCGCTCCTAAGGTTTTTAGTATGCCAATGAAACGTTGTCTTTCTAAGATTAAGATGAGTAATGCTGAGGTCATATTAACAATAGACAGGACCACCATGAGTACTATGATGATAATGACATTGATGTCGAGCATTTCCAGCCATGAGAAAATTTCAGGATTGCGATCGGTCAATGGAATTAGAAATAAATCATACGGAAGAGCTTCCCATATTGGGTCAATGAGTAGCGTTAATTTTTCATAATCATCGACTTGAATTTCATAACCGCCGATGTAGTTTTTTTCGCTACCGCGAAGATTTGAGTAGGTCCATTTGGGCCTATTGTTTTCCCACACCACATGCGCTTGTGTAGTGTCAGAAAGCATATTTGTTGCCGAGGTGATTAAGGTCAAAGTGGTGTCTTTTCCTTGTGTTAAAAGAAATGGATCTTTAGCTGATTCGCCATTCAACCAACGCAAATTGAATTCATTTTTATTGCCAAAAGCAACCGCTTGAACAATTGGAATTCCAGGTACACTTACCGTATCAATGACGATTTGTCCTTGAACTCCCCATCCGCTATATTGTTGCAGAAATGCCAAATGGCAAAAAACAAATTTCTCATCATAATCTTCCAAATCTGTTTTGTAAATTCCGCTTAGCGTAAAGGTTTGCTGTTGTATATCATCTTCCCCGTTTACAATGTAGAGAGCCATTTTCTCACCAACTTGCAGTGCCAATCTGTTTGCTAAAAATTCGGATAAGATAATTTCCGCTTTCGGCAAGGTGTCATCTGGCAATTGCATGTTTGGCAATCTTCCTTGAGTTAGAATTTGATGCAAATACGTGGTGTCATATTGCGATGTTATTCCTTTGGCAACAACTCCGGCTATTCCTTTTTTGGTTTCAGCAATTGCAGGTTTTTGTCCGAATACACTCACTTTTTTTACACCGGGTATTTTTTCAAGACTT
>VGFR01000065.1 GCA_016868835.1 Bacteroidota bacterium
AAAGTTCATTCATCACTTCCAAAATTCGTTGATGTAGCAGGTAAAATAATTTTAATTTCACCGGGTTCTTATCTTCCGGAAATGCCGCTTGATTCAGTTGACATTCTTGAACTTTTCAAAACGCATTGTGGTATTCCATACGTTTGGGGAGGAAAATCTTTTTTTGGCTTGGATTGCAGCGGTCTAGTTCAAATCTATTTTCGATGTTTAGGTATTGAACTCCCGAGAGATGCCTACCAACAAGCCAACATGGGAACCACCATTCATCTACTCGAAGAATCGCAAACCAACGACCTTGCATTTTTTGATAATTCCGAAGGGAAAATTACGCACGTAGGTATCATCATTCGCAACATGGATCATTTCTCAATTCTTCATGCAAGCGGGGAACTTCGAATAGACGCCTTGGATTATCACGGCGTTCATAAAAAAAACGCAGGCTATTCACATAGCCTGCGTCTCATTCAACGTATTCTTATTTAGTTCGATTCAAATGCCTGCTGAATAAGCTGCAACACGTGTGCGCGGTGAGCCTTAGTCATGGCATTCCCTGCAACATTAGAAGCTTCAAGTTTCTCTATACGCCTTAATTCAGCTTTCATCATGCTGACACTCGCATGATCGTATGCCATTTTCTCATCAAAACATCTCGATAATCGCTTCACATATTCGATTTGTAAATTCTGACGAGCTGTATTTACATTTGTTTTCAAATCAGATTGAAAAATAGCATTGGTCAAATCAGTCATCATCTCGTCCAATGAATAGGTGTTACCATATACCTCACTATCCAAAATACGGGTAAGAACATTTGGATGCAAGAGTTGATTCAAGCATTCCTTTTGCATATTCAATAAACGCTGGTGAATATTTGGATCTTCATTCTCGCTAAAATGACTAAACCCTCTTCGTTTCTCTAACAAGTATGCATAAACGGGAACAGCCTCTTTCCACACTTCTGATGCAAATGCATATTTTTCAAGAGCTTTCATTGCCGCGCGTTGAGTCGCCTCTGCTACAGGTTCCAATGGTTTTTCTGTTGCACCTTGTCCAACATAAGCTCGATTATAATGCACTCCACCAATTTGCCTTGTCATGACACGTGTTTGAACCGCATATTCACCTGTAACCACATTGAATGCTTGAAGTAAGTCTGCGTAACTTTCATTGTTCGTTACCAATTTATCTCTCAAACCAGGTAAAACAGTTTTTACCAATTCACAACGCTCTGCGCCGTATTGAACCGGATCACTCGATAAATCAAAAATATTTACATCGGGATCAATACCTCTTCCGCTTGAACGCATATCATCAGCATCATTGCCATATGCGAGCTGATGCTCAGTGCTTCTCTTGGTAATTTCAAACAATCGCTTTTGCTCCAACTCTTCATTCTCAAGACTCGGGCTGTAACCATATTCAATGACCCATTTGTCATAAGGTCCAACTTTAACATCACAATACAAACCTTGTTCTTTTGGATTTATCTGATAATTGAATGCTGGATACTCCATCACCGAATTTGCCAATCCTTCCTTTTTCACCTTCTCTACATTCTTTATATCTGCAACACTGTGCAACGTTGACGCACGCATATTGTGCGTTAAACCAAGGGTGTGCCCCACTTCGTGCAGCACCAAGCGGTAAAGCATTTGCTTCACTATCTCCTCTTTTTCCAATTCTGAAGCTCCAAGAACATTGGCTGCAGCAGAACCAAAAACCAGTTGCTGATTACTCATGGAAGCTGCCATGCACAAAAACGGATTCCGAGCACCATTTCTATTGAGCACTTCTACTTGCTCATCTGTCAACATATTCGCGGACTTAAAAGCCTGATCCATGTATACACGATTGGTCAAAGCTACCCATTCCAACATGATATCAGCTCCTAAAATTTCACCGTTGCGCGGGTTTACGAAACTTGGACCATAGCCTCCAAAAGGAGGTGCCGGCGTTGATGTCCATCTTAGTACATTATAACGAATATCTCCAGCTTCCCATGTAGCGTCATCGGGCTGTTCGAAGCATACCACTGCATTTTTAAAACCTGCGGATTCGAAAGCTTCATTCCATCTTTCCACGGCATCTTTTATGATTGGACGAAACTCTTTTGGAGTTGTGTTTTCCATCCAAAAAGTAATTGGCTTTACCGGTTCGCTGAGCTTTGCATTGGCATCTTTTTTCTGTAAATCCCATCTGTGAATAACATCTCTCCAAGGCGCAGATGAAGCCACGGTCATATCATTTACTTGAGTTGTAAAATACCCTACACGCGGATCATCAAAGCGAGATTTGAAATTGTTTTTTGGAACCGAAACAAATGCATGTTGGTATCGAACTGAGATAAACCTTCCGTCCTCAACAGCGCTTCCACCCGCACCTGGTGTTGAAGTTTCATAGACATAATCAACAACAACTTCTGAGTTTTCCGTATAGGTTTTGATTGAAATGACTTTCGACTTTTCCTTACTCAAAGAGCCTAAGACTGGATCAGCCCCGCGTGGTCCTTGAAACTTCACCAACTGCAGTTTTTCAGATAAAAAAAGTGCATCGCCATCTATCAACATCGATAATCCATCTTTGCTTACCACCTCAATTTTCTCGGATGCTAAAACCGGATGATTAATATTTGCTTCAGCGGCTTTTGAAATAGCATTGTTCGGATCGAAATAAAAATTCACATTGGTTTGACGAATTTCTATGCGTTCATAGTTTTTATGAAACGTTACAATCTTCGAATCTCCGTAGGCTCCGCGGTGGTAGCCTGATTCAGCTGGCGCATTTTCAATATAATTGAAATAAATAACCTCTTGATCAAGCTGTTCTTTGCGAACTTCAAAATAGGTCTTACCTGTAACTGTGTCCGTGTAAAAATTGAATAGTCCTTCTTTCTTTTTGCATTTTTTAATCAGATCGGTGTATTTATCTTCCACCTTCTTTTCGGATGGTGGTGGCGGATCTTTCTTCTTCTTGAATGGTTCATTGTTCGCAAGAACAAACGTGGCGCTCACCACTGTTAAAGCAATGAGTATAAGTTTTAATTTCATGACATTTAATGTTGAGGCACGAAGATAATTTGAATTATCTTTGCACACTGCTGAATTTAACAACTAAATGGAAGGTCGACCGTGCAATTTGAACTCACCAAAGAACTATTGGCGGACCTGCGCAAGTGGATAGGCGACGGGAAGGACACTTCTTTACATGAATTTACCAAAGATTTGCATCCTGCAGACATTGCAGAGATCATGAATGCCTTGCGCATTGATGAAGGTGTTTATCTGTACCGCATCCTAGACGAAGAGAGAGCCGCAGAGGTGATGCTGGAGCTCGACGAAGATGTTCAAGAACAGATTCTTTCGAATCTAACCTCGCGTGAGATTGCAGAGGAGTTGATTGAGAATATTGATTCAGATGATGCTGCAGACGTACTCTCCGGACTAAGCGAAGAAAAGCAGGAAGAGGTCATTGCATTGCTCGAAGATACTAATCAAGCCAATGACATTAAAGATCTCTTAACCTACGATGAGGGAACAGCTGGTGCGCTTATGGCTGTAGAAATGGTAAAAGTTCAAGCCCAATGGACCGTTGCACAAGCCATTCGCGAAATGAGAAAACAAGCAGAAGACTTGGATAACATTTACACCATCTATGTGGTCAATGACCAAGATCAACTACTTGGAACGCTTTCAATGAAAACCTTGATTTTTGCAAGCGCTAGCATGCGCACAACAATCAAAGAGCTCTACAAAGAGAGTAAAGTGCGCTTTGTAAATTACGACACTGCAGCCGAAGAGGTCGTTCGGGTGATGCAAAAATATGACCTTGTAGTTATACCCGTTTTAGATGATGACGAAAGATTAATAGGCAGAATTACCATTGATGATATAGTTGATGTCATGCAAGAAGAAGCCGACCGCGACTATCAACTTGCAAGTGGTATCTCTGAAGACGTTGAAAGTAGTGACAGCGTTTGGACATTAACCAGAGCTCGACTTCCATGGCTACTAATTGGAATGATTGGGGGAATGAGCAGTGCATACATCATTGGCGTTTTTGACATCACACAAAACCCAGCCATGGCCATTTTCATGCCCCTCATTGCTGCGACCGGCGGAAATGTTGGGGTTCAGTCTGCCGCTCTTGTTGTAAAAGCATTGGCGAATCAAAGTGCATTAGACGAAACTGTTTGGCAAAAATTGGTTAAAGAATTTGGGGTTGGACTTTTGAACGCCACTGTATGTAGTTTGATTTTATTTGCAGCCAGTCAACTTTTTCATTTTGAATTGATGCTCAGTTTAACGGCCTCCATTGCGTTGTTTAGTGTTATCATTTTCGCAAGTCTAAGCGGCACCTTTATTCCATTAATGCTGAACAAGGTTAAAATTGATCCCGCCCTTGCAACAGGCCCCTTCATTACAACAGCAAACGATATTCTTGGACTTATCATTTACTTCAGTGTGGGACATTATTTCTTAAGTCACTACAGCAATTTACCATTGTCTCTTTTCTAATGCGAAAAGTTATTTTTTTAGATACCGTTCATTCGTGTTTGGAAGATGCACTCACAGAACATGGATTTCATTGTATTCACCGATACAAGGAAAATATTTCTGAGTTGAGTGAAGAACTTCAAGACGCGTTCGGTATAATTCTACGAAGTAGGTTAAGCATTGATTTAGCATTTTTAAATCAGGCACCACAACTCAAATTTGTAGCCCGTTCAGGAAGTGGTTTAGAAAACATAGATGTGCAAGAATGCAACAACCGGGGAATTGAAGTCATATCCTCTCCAGAGGGGAATGCAGACGCTGTTGGTGAACACTGTCTGGGCCTTTTATTAGCACTAACGAATAAAATTCCACAAGCCAATTCAAGTGTTCGACATTTCGAATGGGAACGTGAAATGCATCGTGGATTCGAATTGAAAGATAAAACCATTGGTATCATTGGATACGGACATATGGGAAAAGCCTTCGCAAAAAGACTTTCAGGGTTCGGTTGCGAAGTTCTAGCTCATGACAAGTATTTAAAAAACTTCAGTGACAACTATGCTAAAGAAGCAATATTAGATACGCTTTTTGAAAAATCAGATGTGGTTTCTATACACCTGCCATTGAGTCAAGAGACGTATGGCTATGTCAATGCATTTTTTTTGAATCAATTCAAAAAGAACATCGTTCTTTTAAATACAGCAAGAGGGAATCACATTGTTGTGAAAGACCTCATAGAAGCGCTTCAGAATGGAAGAATCACCCACTGCGGTTTAGACGTATTGCCTTTTGAAAAAAATTCTTTGGAATCATTGAACCCATCACATGAATTTGAACAACTTCTACAATTTAAAAATGTAATTTTTACTCCTCATGTAGCCGGTTGGACCAATGAAAGTTATATCAAACTATCTCAAGTGTTGGCCAATAAAATTCTTACTATTTACGGCTGAGAGGTTAAACATCGTTGACGCTCAGAATCCCATTTGGAACGCTGTTGTTTGCTGTATGACTTATCGAACTCAATGCGTTCTGATTTCCCTGAATACATGCATCGAGCGAATGGCTCTTCTTGCAAAGTACTTGAAAAATTTGGAAGAGACTCTTCCATACTTACAGTTAAATCTAAGACAAAACCAAGGTCCCACTGATCATCAGGGACGTTGCCAGTAACAACCTCAAGTTTTTTAGACAAGTAGCCAGGCTTTTGAAAGGTGATGTGATAAAGGCCGTCAGGACGAAGAAAAAATTCGAAATGGCCATGATCATCAAACGTATTCATTGAATACGTTAACTTCTCTGCAGCAATTAGCTCAATCTTTATAGTTGTTGGAAGTTCAGTACCTGTCTGATTGTGTTCAGTCAATCCGGTGATGTATACCAGTTTCGAATTGGTTGGATCTGCTGCTAACCAACTTGGAATTTGCGCTTGAGTAGTGAACACAAGCGATAAAAACAGCATGAACAAATTGAATTTCATAGCGTTAAAGTATAGCTTTCTTACTTGAAATCCAAAACCATGCAACTTTTATTCGACATGATCCGTTTCCGAATCTTTTCCTCGTCTATGAGCAGCGTACCTTCGTACAGCAAAAGTTATTATCAGGGCAATTCCAACAATACTCAACACCCCCCAGACCCAAGACAGCTCGTCTTTTCGAACAACCAAGAAAACGACAGAGATAAGGATCAGTGTTGAAACCTCATTCAAAAATCTCAATGTAATGGGCTTGTATGAATTTCTTCCTTCGTACATGGCTTTAAAAATCCGATGTCCCCAAAAATGATACGCAACCAGAATAGCCACGAAAAAAAGCTTCACAATCATCCATGGCTGTGACAAAAGAACGGGATTCATCCATAACAAAGCCAATCCAAAAAGCACTGTTAATATTCCGCCTGGCCAAGTGATAATATACCAAAGTCTCCACTGCATTATTCGGTATTGTTTCACCAAAATATTTCGCTCCAACTCATCCTTTTCCTCCGCTTCAGCTTGATAAACAAAAAGTCTGAACATATAGAATAAACCTGCAAACCAAGTTACCATGAAAATAATATGTAACGCCTTAATTGTTTCCATCAATCAAAAAGTGCTTTAAGTTCGGTTGCCTCTTCAGGCTTCATTTTTCCTGCAAGAATTAAACGCAATTGTCTTCTTCGCAACGCACCATCATAACGTTTAATTTCCTCTTCAGATTCAGGCAAAACTTCCGGAACGTGAATAGGGCTTCCCAATTGGTCCACAGCTACAAATGTGTATATGGCTTCATTGCATTTGATTCGCTCTCCTGTGGTATGATGCTCAACATATATATCCATGAATACCTCCATTGATGTGGCAAAACTCCGAGAAACTTTGGCTTCAATAATGACAATATCACCCAATTTAATCGGATGCTGAAAACTTACATTGTTCACCGCCGCAGTCACAACCACGCGTTTGCAAAGTCTATGTGCGGAAATAGCTGAGGCAATGTCTAGCCAATTCAATAATTGTCCCCCCATGAGATTACCCAATGTATTGGTGTTTTCTGGAAGAACCAAGTGCGTAGACAGCGTTAATGTACTTGAAGCCGGAACTTTCTTCATTCTTTTTGTTTTTGCAAATGTAACACCGCTTCATAGACATCTGCCGCTTGAATTACATCAATACATTTATTATTCATACCGTACTTACAGCGGTTGCCCAATTTTGAACACGGACGTAATGATCGTTTTGACTGAATTGTAACGGTATGCAAGTTCACACCAACCATTCCATTCCCTCGAAAAACGTGCATGCCTAATGAAGGAGTTGTGCATCCCCACAGAGAAATAATATTTTTCTTCAACGCTGCTGCAATGTGCATCATACCTGTATCTCCGGTTATAACCACTTCCGAATTCGCTACGATCTGTGCACTCTGAAAAACAGAGCATTTACCTATTAAATTCAATTGGTTATTTTCCAGTTCAAATGGATACTCATCTTCCTTCCCACCAATGAGAACAACACGTTGATCTTTCAACAATCTTAATAAATCTTGAAACCGTTCAGGACTCCATTTTTTACCTTCATGCGCACCTCCTACAACCAACACCAAAGCATTTTCTGTAGCGTAGCCAAAGGGTAAAACCTGATCTACATCGTTTTCGTTGGGCAGGAAAAAATCTAGTCCTTCATCATCTATTTCTAATTCCAATGAATCAAAAACCTGAATATACCTTTGAACAATATGAGGAATTTGAATGCTCTGAATATTAAAAACAACTTGAAACCATTTTTTTACATTATGCTTTTCTAGTTTCTGACTCGCAACTCTTAGGGCAGAGACAAGTGCATTACTCTTGCTATTGTTTTGTAAATCTGCAACAAAATCAAACGATTCATTTTGTAGTTTCTCTAAGAGTTCCAAACCACTGCCCGAAGTTTCCCAAACCTTATTGATATATGGATTTTTGCCGTGAATAAAAGCAAAATTCGATTTCACCAAAACGTGAATTTCAATTTCAGGATATTTCAATTTTAAACAACGGTAAACCGGTGATGTGAGAACAATATCTCCCATGCTTGAATATCGAACAATTAAAATTTTCTTGACCTTCACGGCACGCAAGTTACAATGAAACATCGGTTAACTTTGCAACATGATTATAGACACGCACTGCCATTTATACCTTGAACAGTTTCAACACGACATAGACGATGTTATAGCGAATGCAATTTCGAATGACGTGCAGCGCATTTTACTCCCCAATATTGATTTGAATACCATTCCTGATATGCTCAAGCTGTGCGAAAAACAACCGGAATTATTTCGCGCCATGATTGGACTTCATCCTTGCGATGTAACCCCAGAGTACCCTCATATCTTGGAAACTATGAAGCCATACCTTTCAAATAAAAACGTAATTGCCATTGGTGAAACAGGAATTGATTTGCATTGGGAAAAAGAAACATTGGGAATTCAAATTGAAAGTTTTGAGATTCAAATTGAATGGGCCAAATCCTTTAATCTCCCCATAGTCATTCATGCTAGAGAGTCATTCCAAGAAATATTTGATGTTTTAAAACAACATGACAGCCCAGAGTTGAGCGGAGTTTTTCATTGCTTCACCGGAGGAAAAAAAGAGGTCCACGAAATTATGAGCCTGAATAAATTCTATTTCGGAATAGGCGGAAATAGTACTTATCCAAAAAAAAATTATGGAAATATCTTGACTGAAATTCCCCGAAATCGTATTGTTTTGGAAACAGACGCCCCATTCCTATCACCCGTTCCAAACAGAGGAAAAAGAAACGAACCTCAATTCATAAAGCACACTGCTGAATTTGTAGCAAACGCCCTAGGAATTGAATTGAAGGAACTAACCCATTTAACCTCCAAAAATGCCATTGACCTTTTCGGACCAAGCATTGCATAAATTCTAGGTGGAAGGTGTTTATAATAAAAAAACCCGATTTCATCGGGCTTTTTGTGGGAGTTACTGGATTCGAACCAGTGACCCTCTGCTTGTAAGGCAGATGCTCTGAACCAGCTGAGCTAAACTCCCAATTGTTTTCGGGAGTGCAAATATACAATTCTTGTTTTATTCCCCAAAAAAAATTACTCTTTTTCTGAATCTTCAGAATCATCGCCCTCCTCAAATTCAACTAAACCATTCTTTTTCAACAAATTAAACCAAGTGAAGAGTTTTTTGATGTCACTTTCATATACACGGTCTTGGTCAAAATCGGGTACTGTTTTTTTGAATTCTTCGCGAATAGCTTGCCCTGACAGCTTGTTATCTGGTCCTTCGTTGGGATATACTTCAACCATTTTTTTTAAAACATCGCGAAGTGGTATATCTTCTTCATAAGTGAACATACTTATATCAGCAAGCGTACTCACTTTTTGTGTACTTAAAATTGGAGTGCGCTTACCATCCAAAAGAGATTCCGCTACTACTGCTGATTTACCAGCTGATATTACTTTGAACAAACCCGGTTTTCCAGACACACTAATAATTTTTTCTAATTCAGTCGCCATATTTTTTATAATTGAAGGATGGCAAATCTAATGGATTTTCAATTTACCTTGGCAACATGAAGTCGAACATTCTTATTATTTATACCGGTGGAACAATTGGCATGTGGGAAGATTTAGAAACCGGCACACTTATCCCATTAAATTTCAGCGATTTGACAAAACAACTTCCTGAAATCAAAGCCATGAAAATAAATTGGGAAGGAGTATCAATTAAGGAACCCGTTGACTCTGCTCAATTGACTCCAAAGATCTGGAAGGAATTGGTTTCAATCATTGAAAAGAATGAATCCAAATTCGATGGATTTGTCATTCTACACGGAACCGATACCATGGCATATACGGCCTCAGCCTTAAGTTTCATGATTCAAGGATTAAATAAACCTATTATCATTACTGGCTCTCAATTACCAATGGGCAGACTACGGACAGACGGAAAAGAAAATTTTATTACCGCAATGGAAATCGCCTCAATGAAAGAATATGGTGAACCCGTTGTTCAGGAGGTTGCCATTTGTTTCGGTGATCGCCTCATGCGAGGTAACAGGTCATGGAAATCAAACACCGAAATATTCAACGCCATTGAGTCGCCAAACTTCCCAAGTTTAGCGCAAATTGGCACACACATCTTTTTTGAAAGAGAGCTTCTCCTTCGTTCTAAACTTGAAAAGAAATTTCATTGTGAAATGGTTGAAGGTGTTGGTGTTTTGAAACTTTACCCAGGGATTCTGGCTTCATCTATAGAATATGCCTTGGCGCGACCCAATATGAAAGTATGCATCATTGAATCATTCGGCGCGGGCAATGTGCCAAGTGACAATGCATTTTTAGATGTATTCAAGTCCGCCATTTCTCGCGGCGTATCTATTGTTAACATCTCACAATGCAAGAAAGGTCGGGTAGATTCTTCACTGTATAAAACAGGCCAACAATTTGAAGAGGTGGGCGCTGTTTTTGCGGGAGACCTCACCTTTGAAGCGGCAATAACCAAAAGCATGTACCTGCTCTC
>VGFR01000066.1 GCA_016868835.1 Bacteroidota bacterium
TATCCAATGTTTAACTATGGTTTTTACTTCTGCAGCGCCCATGCCAGTGCGCAAGTAAGGGAATAATTCATTTGAATTATTTTCTTTTTGGAGCTGTTGGCTCATCGTCATAATCTGTTTCTTTCAATTGATCAGATTTCACAGTTCCCCCCTTATACAACTGCTCAAGAAGTTGGTCAAGTTGCTCGGCACCGAGAGATTTTGCAATAATTTTTAGGTCTTTATCCATCAAATAAACCTTCGGTGTACTGGTTACATCCCATGTTGTTCTGAAGTTAACACTTTTAACGGTTGTCTTACCTGTTTGTATGAGATCTTTAGCAATGGCGCCATCATTTTTGAACCAGTCTGCTCCATCACTTACATTGATCCAATCCAACTTCTTTTCTTGAATAAAGGTTTCCCATTTATCATTTTCCAATTCGTTACCAATGGCATAAACTACGAATCCTTTGTTTTTGTATTTGTGGTACAGGTCTAAAAGCAGCGGGATTTCTTTTTTGCAATGACCGCAGGTGCTCTCCCAGATTACAACTAGCGTGTATTCTCCATGATTTTTGTACAAACTTGTCCAGCTTCCTTTTTCATTGGGAAGTAAAATTTCTTCAGCAATTTCCCCACACAAACAATCTCTTTTTTTGTCTGCAGCTTCCATCATGTCTTTTAATTTGTCAGCTTTCATCCATGGGCATAATCCTTTTGCATAGTAGTTATCTATCATGTAAACAAAGAGCTCATCCATACACATGATTTTCGAAGTTTCACCTGTGTATGTTGCCAAATGAACCAAGTATTTGAACGTCTCTGAATTCCCCTGTGTAAGATCAACCACGCGTTTTACTTCTTTACAGACAGTGTCTGGAATTTGATACACATATTTTGTTAAAAAATCTTCGGCCAATTTGTGGAAAGCGGGTTCTCTAACAACCCTTGGATCGGTGAGATCTACTCGATCCCAATAATGATCAATCATCCAACGGTAATTTTGCTTTTGCTTTTCTTCGTCACTTAAATTTTGTGGTAATTCGGGTAGAACAAGCTCTTGTGACATTCTCAGAAACTTGGTGAATAGAAGTTTGGGGTGATCTGCAATTATTGCATTTTGAACATTTACAACGTCACGATTCAATTTTTCCAATTGCTCGCGGCATGTGGTTTTTTCGGCTTCAGATTTTAATGAGTCTGCCAAACACGCATCCAATGGTGCACGTAGTTGAAATTTATCTTTTAAGAATTTGATGTAGTTGAAATAGACTTTATTGTTGTCAGAACGAATAATTTCAACTTTAGAAATGTCGGCATCGGGTGTGCAATTCATGATAATGTCTTCATCAGCCACAATGAATTCAAAGTATTTTGGACCGGGCATCACCAAAGCATATCTGCCACATTCTTCAAATGGTTTCCCAGTGAAAAAGTAATTTCCTTTCGAGTCAACCCGAGCGGTGTCATTGTAATAGAGTTTATTGCCGTAGTAGTTAGCGAGATAAATGTCAACGTCAACAAGACCTTCAATATGTCCTTTGATGAAATGATTTGATGTGTTTTGTGCCGAAACTCCAATCAGGAGAAGGCAAAGAATTCCAAGAGAGAACAGCTTTTTCATAGATGAGTGAATGACGAGCAAATTTAAAAAATCGTTGCACACGAAATAAAAATCATGCCGAATTGAAGAAAAAAAAACGATTGACCTTTCGATCAATCGTTCCTTTCAAGTTTTTGTATTTATTTCTTCACCATACGCTCAGTGTATTGAGCTCCGTTGTGAGAAATTTTGATCAAATAAACACCGTTGTTGAGAGACTCAATATTCACCTTCTTTAAGGATCCTTGAGTAATTTTTTCACGGATAATTGCTTTTCCTGTGAGATCAAGTACTTGAACATCGCCACCTACAAAATTCTCGGGGAATTCAATGCTGATGTTGTCATTGGCAGGGTTTGGGAAAACCGAAACCTTTGAAATGCGTGCACTCGGCTTCACTGATACGCCAGTAGATTCAATTACTTGTACATCATCAATGTAATAAGTGCCTTGTCCGTTAGCTGCATCTGTTCCAAAGAAATCAATTGCGGCCAAAACATTGGCACCAGCTGAACCGTTTGCATTGTTTAAACTCCACTGGAATTCGTTGATAATACTTCCGTTCAAATAAATTTTACCAGCATCATTATCCATATCCGCAGTTAATTGAATATCGAACCATGTGTCAACACCAGCAGTGGCACCACCGCCTTGTACCCCACCGGTAGTCCAAGTTACATTTCCTGATCCATCGAAGAAAACATCACAAGCCCATTGATAATTGGTGCTGCTACCTGACCAAGTATGCATTGCGTTGAAATACCCGCCAGTGCTTCCTGTTGGAATATACATTTTGAATTTAATGTCATACTTGCCCGAGTTGTATGGTCCAACAGGTAGAACAAGGTCTGTACCTTGACCGTCTATAATTACACTATTGGAACCGCTAGCCGCAAAGTCTGTTGAAACTATGCCATCTGAAGGGGTTCCGTTAGACCAATTACTCCAAAGCGGATTTTGGGCAACTACGCCGCTTCCAGCAGTATATGAATCAAAATTGTCTTCGAAAATAATTGTTTGAGCAGACATGTTAAGCACGCTTGCTATTGCGAAAATTGAAAGTAAATTTCTTTTCATCCGATTAGTTTATTTATGTGAGAATAACACGAATATACATTTTTTTTGCGTGGTTTGCAAAATCATGAAAATTTTATTGAGAAAAATGAAAACCTCTTTGCACAACGGGGTTGCGCATTACGAATTGTTGGCAAAGGATTTTGCGCTCAATTTGAATTCGCTTGTTGGTAAGCAAATACAATTGAATCATACAGGGAATTACTTCTGCTTGAATCACAAGGGGCCAATAAAAAAAACATTCGGGGAGGGGCTGTGTTGGAAGTGTTTCAATGAATCCGCTGCTGCATCACCGTGTATTATTCGTCCTGAGTTATGTCGAATTCATGAAGGAATTGCACTGAGAGGAGATGTGCAATGGGAAATGGAAAATCACATGCAGGAACATTTTGTTTATTTGTCGTACACGTCTGGTTTGAAAGTAGGAGTTACACGATGTTCTAATTTACAAAGTAGATGGATTGATCAAGGCGCCAAGAAAGCTATTGTTTTGGCGAAGGTTCCATACAGGCAGCTTGCTGGTGAGATTGAAGTTTTGCTTAAGGAGCACCTCGCAGATAAAACCAACTGGAAACAAATGCTTGTGCAAGTCAACAGCTCAATTGACTTGAAGGAGGAGCGTGAGCGAGTAATTGACGTAATGCCTGAACAGTATCAAGATTTTGTTGAGTTCGATTCTGATGAGATGGAAATTAACTACACGGTGCTGCAGCATCCTCTAAAACCGGTAGCATTGAAATTGGAAGCTGTTCCGTATTCTGGGAAGTTGAAAGGTATTATTGGTCAATATTTGATACTTGAAAATGATTTGGTTTTTAATGTGCGCGGCAATAGTGGGATGGAAATTGAATTGATAACAGAAGAATAATCTTGCTTCGTATTAAATTCCGTCTATATTTGTGTCACAGTTCAACCAATGAGTTAATGGATTTGTTGTTTGTACTGCGTTAAAATCAAATTTTTTATATGAACATTTTTGTATCAGGCTTAAGCTATAGCCTATCAAGCGATGAACTTCGCGACGTGTTTACATCTCATGGCGAGGTGTCAAGCGCAAAAGTAGTAACCGACAGAGAAACTGGCCGCTCACGTGGTTTTGGTTTTGTTGAAATGCCAAACGATGATGAGGCAAGAAACGCAATTGATTCTTTGGATCAGTCGGAAGTTAAAGGTAGAAAGATCAATGTGAAGGAAGCTGAAGAGCGTCCACGCAGAGAAGGTGGTTTCCGCCGATAAGATTTTTTTATTTAAAAGGGGGCCTCGGCCCCCTTTTTTTGTCTCTAAATTTGCCCAATGCTAGATGCAACTCACATTTTTGAGGTTCATTCCAGTGTCTACTCGATTTGCCAAATTTCAAATCGTTTGGTTGCAATTGGTCTGGCGAATGGATACGTGGCCCTCTATGATGCTACGCTAGATGCTCAAGTTGGTGACGTGTTCAAGCTTGAAGGTGCTGCTTATGCCTTAGAATTTGACAGTAATAGCAATGTGTTGTTTGTTGGAAGTTCGAAAGGTGAACTTGTAGCAGTGAACCTCTCGAATTCAGAAATAATCTACCGCAAGAATTTACGAATATCAATTCAACAAATTAAGATTCAACAAGACCAACTTTTAGTTGGATTAGCAAATGGAGTGCTTCTTGTTTTTTCTCAAGAACTCAAACCACTTGCAGAATTCCCCCTTTCCCAATTTGGAATTCGGTCCATGGTGACATTCGGAGACGAACGTCTTTTTGTTGGTTTGAAATCGAATGAAATACTTGAAATTGAGACTCATTTTTTCAATGTCATACAAACCTATATCCTGGGAGATAATGAGCGGCCAACCTGCTTGAACGTGTCCATGAATCGTCAGTTGTTATTTGTTGGAACCAATCGGGGTTTATTGCACTGTTGGAAAATTGGAGCAGCTGATCACAAGGTTCAATTTCAATTGCATCAAGGTGCTATTTATGGAATCGAATTTCACGCCGGTACGCTAGCCAGTTTCGGATTTGATAAGAGTTTGAAGTTTTGGGATGAAAAATCATTTGATTCAAAAGGTGTATTTCAATCATTACGAAGTTTAAATGCTGGTAAGTGGTTATCAGATTCGCTTTTTGTAATTGGAGGTGACGATAAAAAAGCGACGGTCATTTCAGTATCGGTTTGATTGGTGTATCTTTGACACTAACTATGAAAAAATCATTATTCGCAGCCCTGCTAATAGCCATAATGGCGAGTTGTGGCGTTACTAAAAGTCAAGATTACACATCTGTTGCGAGCCAAGTTGGATATTCAGAGACTAAAGTTATTCGTCATCCGGAGTGGTCGAAAAATGCAACAATTTATGAGGTAAATGTTCGGCAGCATACGGCAGCCGGAACTTTCTCTGCATTGGAAAAAGACCTTTCAAGAATAGACTCTTTGGGTATAGATATTTTGTGGTTAATGCCCATTCATCCGATTGGAGAGTTGAACAGAAAGGGCAGCTTAGGTAGCTACTATAGTGTGAAAAATTATGTAGGAGTCAACCCAGAGTTCGGAACGCTTTCAGATTTCAAACACCTTGTTGCAACAGCGCATCAGTTGGGAATGAAAGTTATTATTGATTGGGTTGGAAATCACACAGCATGGGACCACCCATGGATGAACCAACATCCGGATTGGTATACGCGTGATGCAAATGGAAATGTTATTCCTCCTGTGGCAGATTGGTCAGATGTTGCCGACCTGAATTTTGATAATCAAGAAATGCGTAAAGAAATGATTCGTAGCCTGGAATTTTGGGTGAAAGAATGTGATATTGATGGTTACAGATGTGACGTTGCCATGATGGTTCCAACTGATTTTTGGGACGAAGCAAGGGCGGTACTTGATGCAATTAAACCTGTCTTTATGTTGGCCGAGGCCGAACAAAAAGACCATCATTTAAAGGCATTTGATATGTCTTACGGCTGGGAGCTGTTGCACATTATGAATGGTATTGCTAAGGGTGAGAAAAATTTGGATGAGATTGAAGTGTACATGCAAAGACAAGCCAACGATTATCCAAAGAGTGCCTACAAGATGTGCTTTACAACCAATCATGATGAGAACACATGGAACGGTACCGGGGGCGAACGTTATGGCAATAAGCGTAAGTTATTCGATGTTTTGGCTTTCACGTTACAAGGTATGCCATTGGTTTATTCTTCACAAGAAGGTGGTGAAGTAGATGAAAAGGGTAACCCGAAAAGACTCAAGTTTTTTGATAAGGATACAGTCAATGTTAACGGATATATTCATTCTGAATTCTACAAAAAGTTACTTCAAGTACACCACGAAAATCCGGCGCTTTGGAACGGTGAATTCGGTGGAACTTTCCAAAGATTAAAAACTACCAACGAAGGTGTTTTTGCTTATGTGAGAACCAATGGTGAAAGACAAGTTGTTGTCTTGTTGAATTTTACAGAACAAGCGCAGACATTCAATTTTATTGATGAAACGCCAAGTGGAGATTTTCGGAGCATTTTCAACTCAGAAACATTTTCTATCTACGCAAAAAATCAACGAGCCCTTGGACCACTGGGGTATCAGGTGTTTTCGAAATAAATAACGATGAAAAAATTTGAAGCGAAAATTGAAATTCGATTTGCAGACATTGATGCCATGGGGCATGTAAACAATGCCACTTATTTCACTTATTTTGAGCAAGCAAGAATGTCTTTTTTTCGAGCGAAAATTGGAAAAAGTTGGAATTGGGAAAGTGATGGTTTAATTGTAGCCCGAAATGAAATTGATTACAAAAAACCGGTGTTACTTCAAGATGATATGTCTATTCTTCTTTGGGTTGATCAAATAGGTACAAAAAGCTTCACCATTTGCTATGAAGTCTTGGTTGGAGAAACGATATGTGCTACTGGTAAATCAGTATTAGTGGCTTTCAATCATCAATTAAGACAAACTCAAGAAATTCCAACCCTTTGGAAAGAGGCATTTATTTGAGAACGAAATGGGGAAGGATAAATTAAAAAAGTGGGAAGAGAATAAATCGTTTGCACACGTGTTTGAACCGAATTTGCTACCCATCATCAAAGAAGGGAAGACATTTATGAAGGGAGAATGGCGTTCTAAATTCTATAAAAATGAAAACCCTTTGGTGGTGGAGTTAGGGTGTGGTAAAGGCGAGTACACCGTGGGTATAGCTCAAAGAGAGTTAAATAAAAATTTCTTAGGTGTAGATGTCAAGGGGCATCGGTTTCATAAAGGTGCTAAAGATTCTCTAGCTTCGGGGCTAATTAACGTTGCATTTCTTCGCGCTAGAATTGAATTCATAGAAGCATTCTTTGCTGAAAATGAATTGGACGAAATCTGGTTAACATTTTCAGACCCCATGCCCAATGATCATGATGGAAATCGGAGAATTACTTCGGGATATTTCATGAAACGCTATGCTAAACTGTTGAAGTCGGGTGGTATAGTGCACATCAAGCATGATAACCCGGGTATTTATGAGCGCGCCTTGATTGAGATTCCACAAATGGGAGGGGAGGTTGTGCTTCATGACTCGAATATCTATGAATCGGGATTTCTCGCCAATGTTCCAAGCGAATTGAAAGAGGTCCTAGAAATTCGAACATATTATGAGCAAATGTGGTTAAATGAGGGTAGGAAAATCAAATATATACAGGCGGTGATGCCACTAAAGAAATAAGTATGTCAGTTTCAAAAACAGCTATCCTTGAAGCACTAAAGAATGTGCAAGAACCCGATTTGAAGAAAGATTTGGTGACGCTTAATTTGGTTAAGATTATTTCTGTTGAAGGGAATAAAATTCACTTGGAAGTGAAGGTGAGTAATCCGGCCATGCATGCCAAACAGCGAATGATGGAGGCTGTGAAATTTGCAATTCATCGTGTACTGGGAAATGAATTTGAAGTTCAAACAGAAGTTGTTTCTCTTTCAGGCGAGGAGCGTGATGGCGAGTTGCGTAGAGTGCTTCCTGGTGTTAAACAAATTATTGCCGTAGCCAGTGGAAAGGGGGGAGTTGGAAAGTCAACGGTCTCAGTGAATTTAGCAGTTGGATTGGCCAAACGAGGGTATCGTGTAGGCTATTTAGATACTGATATTTATGGGCCTTCGGCACCCACTATGCTTGATGTTGTGCTGGAAAAACCGCGGTTAGTTGATGATGAAAACGGTGCTAAAGTGATGCTGCCTGTTGAAGCATATGGAGTGAAGGTGATGAGTATTGGTTTTTTTACTGACCGAGATCAGGCCATTGTTTGGCGGGGCTCAATGGCCAATAAGGCTTTGCTTCAGATGGTGAACGATGTGAATTGGGGGGAATTGGATTTTCTTATTCTTGATTTACCACCAGGAACCGGAGACATTCACTTGAGCATTGTTCAATCTATACCGTTAGATGCTGTGCTTATTGTAAGTACGCCACAAGAGGTTGCACTGGCCGATGCAAGAAAGGGAATTGCCATGTTTCAGTTGCCGGCAATCAATATTCCAATTTTAGGATTGGTAGAAAATATGGCTTGGTTTACACCTGCGGAATTACCAAATAATAAATACTACTTATTTGGGTGTGAAGGAACTCGACAGCTAGCCGACGAATTGAATCTTCCATTGATAGGAGAACTGCCTTTGATACAAAGTATTCGTGAGGCTGGCGATGTAGGTCGCCCTTCAGTTTTGCAAGAAGGAACTCAAGTTGAGGCGGTTTGGGAAACGTTTTTAGTTAATTTTGAAAAAGAGTTGAGGTTGTTGCCGTTTCGTAAAAAACAAATTGTTAAAGATGTCGAATAATCACGAGTTATTTGTTAAGGTTGATCAGGCTTTGAATCAGGTACGTCCTTATTTAGAAGCCGATGGAGGAGGAATTGAACTTATTCAAGTGACTTTAGATTTGGTAGCACAAGTGGCTTTAAAAGGTGCTTGTACAACATGCAACATGAGTCACATGACCATGAAGGCTGGTGTGGAAGCGGCAATCAAATCAGCAGTCCCCGAAATTAAATCGGTAGAGGCGGTTGCTCTCTAAGCCCTTATTTGTACAACTCTTTTCGCGCTTCTTTTACTTGAGAATTGGTGATGTATTCATCATAGCTCATACGCTTGTCAATACATCCGTTCGGAGTTAATTCAATGATTCTGTTGGCAACGGTCTCTGTAAACTCATGGTCATGACTACTGAACAACGCAATGTGCTTCCAGTCTTTCAATGCATTGTTGAAAGCGGTTATGCTCTCAAGATCCAGGTGATTTGTAGGTTCATCAAGAAGCAGACAATTCGCATTGGTAAGCATCATGCGTGAAATCATACAACGCACTTTTTCTCCTCCTGAAAGAACATTGGCTTTCTTCAATACTTCTTCACCACTGAAAAGCATTTTGCCTAAGAAACCACGCACATAGGTTTCATCCTTGTCTTTTGAGAATTGTCTTAACCAATCAATTAGGTTGTCATTCGTGTTGAAGAATTCCGCGTTGTTATTGGGTAGGTAGGCACTTGTAATGGTGGTTCCCCATTCTACGCTTCCATGATCAGGAGATAAATTTGAGGTGATGATTTCGAAGAATGAGGTAATGGCAGAATGGTCTTTTGATAAGATGGCAACTTTGTCTCCCTTAACTAATGTGAACTCAACATTCGCGAAAAGGGTTTGTCCGTCTTCTGTGTATTTAGCAAGATTTTCGACACGTAAAATTTGATCACCGCAATCACGTTCAGGTTTGAAAATAATACCCGGATATTTTCTTGTACTCGGTTGTATATTGTCTATGACTAACTTGTCAAGTAATTTTTTTCTGCTTGTTGCTTGCTTCGATTTAGATGCATTGGCACTAAATCTTTCCACGAACTCTTGAAGTTCTTTTCTTTTATCCTCTAACTTTTTATTCTGATCAGCACGCTGTCTTGCGGCCAATTGCGAGCTTTCGTACCAGAACGTATAATTTCCTGTAAATAATTGAATTTTACCAAAGTCAATATCTACCACATGGGTGCATACTGCATCGAGGAAATGTCGGTCGTGAGAAACAACAATTACGGTATTTTGAAAATCAGCAAGGAAATTTTCTAACCACGCAATGGTCTCAACATCGAGGTCATTGGTAGGCTCATCGAGTAAAAGAATTTCAGGATTGCCAAATAAGGCTTGGGCCAATAGCACTCGAACTTTTTCTTTTCCGTTGAGTGTGCTCATTAAATTGTAATGCAAGTCATCTTGAATGCCCAAGTTACTCAGCAAATGCGCCGCATCACTCTCCGCATTCCAACCATCCATCTCTGCGAAAAGAACTTCTAGTTCAGCGGCTTTTTCGCCATCGGTATCTGAGAAATCTTCTTTCGCATAGAGGGCATCTTTTTCTTGCATGAGGTTCCAAAGTTTTTTGTTCCCCATAAGAACGGTTTGCAACACAGGTACTTGATCGAATTCAAAGTGATTCTGCTTCAAGACGCTCATGCGTACCCCGCTGTCCATGTTAACTTGACCGGTGGTAGGATCAATTTCACCTGATAATATTTTCAGAAACGTAGACTTTCCAGCACCATTCGCACCAATGACACCGTAACAATTTCC
>VGFR01000067.1 GCA_016868835.1 Bacteroidota bacterium
TCAAATTCGTGCGGTGGAACTCCAATTACCATGAATCCTCCTTTTGCTACGTCAATTCCATATTCATTCACTGGTTTAACCGCCGCAGGTGGACCCTGCTCAATAACCGCAACGTTTACAGCTGACCCAACGTGCACAGGCACGGCCAACTTCACAGCACCGGGTCCGTGCAACACAACTCCTTGCAACTTAGATTTTTTTGAAGCGAACCTCAGCGCGTGCGATGGTACAACTGGAGGATATGACATCACCGGTACCATTCATTTTTCAAATGCTCCGTCATCAGGGCAACTCATAGTTGAAACTTGCGGGGGACAGCAAGTCACATTCAATGCTCCTTTTGTTTCACCATTGAACTATACCATTCCAGGTATTTTGGCAGATGGCTTACCATGTTCCATTAATTGCTATTTTACTGCCGACCCGGCATGTGGAAACTCCATTGACTTTACTTCACCCGCACCATGTGGTTGTGGCGTCTATACAGGAACATATACGGTGAATCAAACTGGTGATTCAAACACCAACAACTATTTGTGTTGGGATGATGATTTCGCTATAACGTCAAATGGCGATTTTATTTATCCGCCAAATGTGAACGACGCAACAATAGGATATAATCCAGGATTGTGGTGGTTGATTTTTTCTTGTCCACCAACCATTCCAGCAGGTGCCGATATTGAAAATGATCCGTGCTTGGTAGGAACTGTTTCCAATGCCGATTTAATCGATATAAACAACGGTGCCATTTTATCTTCATTCCCCGCTGGCACTTTCACAATCAACACTGTATATTTTGTTCCAATTACCATGTATGATGTTACTGGCGGTTGGTACTCCGTAACCAATTTTGCAGGAAATTGCTATGACTTGGGACAAACCTATTCATATACCTATCTGCCACAATTGTCGAATGGAATTGAAGTTCAAGATTGTCAAGCACAAACGCTCTCTGTTTCTTTTCAAGGAGGTGCCGCAGAACTTTTAGGTAGCAATCTCACCGCAACCAATCTGACACCAGCAAATGCATTTTTTGTAACAGATGTTATAGCCAACGGCGGAAGCATGGTTATTGGCGGTCTTTTAGATGGCGACGTAGTTTCATTTATAGTATCAGATCAATATGGTTGTCCAATTGTATACACCTCAGCACCTTTTGTGGGTCCAATCATTCCAACCATTACTCCACAAAATCCACTGTGTATCAATGACCCAGCAATTCAGCTTAACGCTTCTCCGGCTGGTGGAACATGGAGCGGCACTGGTGTTACTTCAAGCGGAATTTTTGATGCAGCATTAGCAGGTATTGGTCCTGAAACCATTTCCTATCTTCCCGCAGGTTGTGCTCTCTCTGATAATATCACAATCCAAGTTACTGGTCCAACAGATGCAACAATCACCAATCCAGGCGCTTTTTGTGTTAATGACTCCCCATTCCAACTGGTAGCAGCTTCTCCGGGAGGTACATGGTCTGGGAATGGCGTGTCACCATCTGGTTTATTTGACCCTGCTGTTGCCGGAGTGACAACAACTATAACCTATACCATTCCCGGAAACTGTGGCGACACAGATGCGCAAGATATTGTTGTAAATCCGTTGCCAAATGTCTCTTTTACATCCGATGTTACCTCTGGTTGCACGCCGTTGGTGGCTAACTTCACCAATACAAGCGTACCCGTTGGAAACGGATGTACTTGGTGGATAGAAGGTGTTCCAAGTGGAAATAACTGCGGATCACTCATTACGTCTTTTGACTCACCCGGTTGTTATGATATCATGCTAACTACGCAAGACGCGAACGGATGTGTTAATTCCGCAACCATCAACGATATGGTATGTGCGCTAGCTCCTCCCGAAGCTTCCTTCACCTTCGAACCCCTTCAACCAACGGTTAACAATTCCACGGTTCAATTTATAGACTTATCTCTTGGTGCGTCTCAATACTTGTGGACATTTATGAATATATATAACTTTACTGCACCGTCTCCAATATTCACTTTCCCAAATGAAGAGGCAGGAGATTATCTTGTTTGCTTACTTGTGACCAATGCAGCCGGATGTACAGATACCGAGTGTGCTACCGTCACCGTGCAAGATGAATTGGTGGTTTATATTCCAAATACTTTCACACCAACAGGAGACAATATCAATGAATACTTTAAACCAAGTATCAAAGGCGAATCACTTATTTTTACCTATGAGTTCGATATTTTCAATCGCTGGGGAGATGTTATTTTTAGCACCAAAGATCCAAGTGAAGGTTGGAATGGAAGTGTGAAAGGAGGTGGCTACTATGCACAAGATGGTATTTACGCTTGGAAACTAAGACTAAAAACAAACAATGGCCAAGAACCACTTGAGTGGGAGGGTCATGTGATTATTCTGAGATAAAAATGAATTTTTTTGCGAGATGGAATAGCCTTTGGCCTTTCACAGTCAATGTATCGGGTAAAAAAGCAAAGTTGATTAACTCCATTGGAAAAGCAATAGCTCCCAAGGCCAATGAAGTGGATCCATTCGGAATAACTATTTCCACCAAGAACCACGCTTGCGCAAGTATTATTCGATATGCCCCTTACAATTTCTTTTATGATTTTCATAAGTCCAACCTTGGAATTTTCATGACGCTTGAGTGTCATGAAAATGATGTTTTTGTTGACGTAGGTGCAAACTTAGGAGGATACTCCTTTATGGCCAAGCGCCTTGGCTTTAACGTTTTTGCCTTCGAACCCTTTCCAGAAATTGCAGCTTTTTTAATTGAAAATAAATCGGCCTTTGGTCGCATTCATCCCATTGCGCTCTCTCATGAAGCAGGTGAGCTTACATTTCATATATCAGATGAAAATATAGGAGGCAGTAGTCTTGTAGCCAGCAACCTCAATGATCATGAAAGTGGATACACGCGCAGAACCCAGGTTCAAGTGAATAGAGGCGATGTAGTGCTTCGCGAAGTTGAACACATTCGCTTATTGAAAATAGATGTGGAAGGAAATGAAGAGCATACCATAAAAGGTTTTCATGGCCTTTTGGAACAAAATAAAATTCAATCCATTTGGTGCGAAGTTCGAGGTCCGAAATCAGACCGAAATCCCAACAGTTATCTGGCAGTTACCTCTTACCTGGAGCAATTCGGATTTACACCGATGTTGTATTCCCATGGTAATCGTATGTCTCTGAGACAATTCGAGGCAATGGGAGATCTTCCTCAGTATTTTGATCTTCTTTACGAACAAGCAGGTAATAAGGAATAAGCATTGCAAATGCAAAGTCCCATAGGTGCATTACAAAGGCAATCCACAAATGCATCAAGATACCAATCCAAATTGCCGCGTTCCGCGTTCGTTTCCATTGGCTCCAAAGTGGAAAAAACAATTGGAAAATCATAATGAAATAGGCCAAGAATATGATTATTCCAAATGGCATGTAATAAGCCATAGACTTCAAGAAAGTTAGACTAAATCTATCATTTAAAAAAGTATAATAGAGTGCATCGCCGCTCAACCATGGCGTGGAGGTTACTTTGAACAATGCTGAGAATACATACACAAAATAGAGTTGCAGCATACACGTGAATAGAACCACTCGATTTATAAAGTAATCCAGTTCTTTTTTCGGTTTCAATTGAAATGGAATCACATAAAAAGCCAGAAGCAACATAAACAAATAACCGCTGTTCATGGCCGGAATAGCGCTGAAATAGAGCAATACACCTGTGATCCAAACTACAAAACGAAGCAAAGACTGTTTCCAAATTTGGAAAACAACCATGAAAATACTTGTTAAATGAATTGCGGCTATGGGCCAAAACCAATGCAATTGATACATTAAAACGTAAACAAAATTGTTGGTCGGAGTATCGGGTGCGCTGTAGCGAATAAGCGCGCTGTCGCTTCCCCAAATCGAGGAGATATCTGAAAAATAAAAAATAAAGAAACACGCAAACCAGCCGTAAACACACCGAATGAATGTTCGAGTAGATTTTGCAACTGTTTGATTGTTAAACAACGAGTCAATCCAATTTCTCATATTTTTTTAAGTGCAGTTTTTGAGAATTCTATGACGGTTTGCTGATTTATTTGACCGCGTTCATGAAAATGAAAGTGCAGTTGAACTTGAAGACTATCTGCTGGAATTTCTAAATGCCTTCTACACATGCGCTCTGCATAATAAACCGCTCTACCATATGCTAAACCTTGTTCAACACGTGATAAATTTCGTTGACCATTTTCCCAGAACATGTTTGCAGCAAGATCAATGGCCAAGGCATTCGCTATGGAAAACTCCATGTAAGTGACTTTCGATGAATAACCACAATCTGCTTTTTCACTTATTCGAAAGGGGGCACTCCAAGCTGCATTTTCCTTCGTTCTAACCCATAAGAAACAATCGTAGTTTGGCATTTCTGGAGCGAATAATTTCCAATTCTGATGAAAAAAAGGAATCGCGTATGCATTGGAAACGGCTCTTACGCGGTCTGAAACAGGAACTCCCTGGAAGGAATATATGCCTGTTAGTGTGAAATGAGTCAACAAAATGATGCCCGTTGCGACAACCAATACAATTTTTGTGGACGATTTCATAACCATGCAAGTTAGAAACTTCCTGAAATAGAATTACATTTGAATAGTAAATTTTTATCATGAGTAAATCCATTCCGTTTTCTGCTCGTTCATGGGTTCATGGCTCCGAGCTGACAGAGTTTCCCATTCAAAACTTGCCTTTTGGAATTTTCTCTGAAGGGTATCTGGGGCATTGTAGAGTAGGAGTAGCCATAGGGGAATGGATTATAGATTTATCTCGTTTGCATGCACTCAATTACCTGAGTATGTTACCATTCGAAAATGACGATTTTAGGTCGAAGTCATTAAATAAAATGATGATGCGGGGTAAGAAAGCGTGCAGTGCACTTCGTCTTCGAATTGCCGATTTACTTGACAGTTCGCAAGACGCTATTGTAAAAGATGAGTTTACATCCTGCTTAGTTAAAATGTCTGAGGCCAAAATGCATTTACCCGTTGACATTGGTGACTACACCGATTTTTACAGCAGTGAAGACCATGCCCGTAATGTTGGAATGATGTTTCGTGATCCAGCAAAAGCATTGCTTCCAAATTGGAAACATTTGCCTGTTGGTTACCATGGTCGTGCATCAAGTATAGTTATCAGTGGTACGCCCATAATTCGTCCTTGCGGACAGGTTAATGCCTCAGATGAAACCCAACCTTCTTTTGCTCCAACGAAACAACTTGACTTTGAATTGGAAATGGCTTTTATCACCTTCGATGGTAAGCCCATGGGTGAGCGCATTTCAACAGCTGAAGCTGATGATTATATCTTTGGAATGGTCCTTTTTAATGATTGGAGTGCACGTGATATTCAACGTTGGGAATATGTGCCGCTTGGTCCGTTTTTAGCGAAGAATTTTGCATCGACCGTTTCGCCATGGGTGGTTACTCTTGATGCCCTTGAACCCTTCAGAACCATTGGACCACCGCAAGATCCGGAAGTGCTTCCGTATTTGCAATACACCGGAATAAAAAATATTGATATCAATCTGCAAGTTGCCATTCATCCTGAAAACGGAAATGAAGTTGTTGTTTCCAACAGCAATTACAAGCACATGTATTGGAACATGAATCAACAACTCGCGCATCATACCATTGGCGGATGCAACATGCGTTGTGGTGATATGTTGGCTTCAGGAACCATCTCAGGTCCAACTGAAGGTTCTTTTGGAAGCATGCTAGAAATTGCATGGAAAGGAACAAAACCAGTCGATATGGGAAATGGAACAACTCGAAACTTCATTCATGACGGTGATGTGGTGATTCTTCGTGGTTATGCTGAACAAGAGGGAATAAAAGTTGGTTTTGGTGTGTGTAGTGGGAAAGTCTTGCCCGCGAAAGACTAGTATGACAAATGAACAAATTGAAATTCTCGGTGCTCGCGAGAATAATTTAAAAAATATTGATTTAACCATTCCTCGCGATCAACTGGTTGTGATAACCGGTTTGTCTGGAAGCGGAAAATCATCTCTTGCCTTTGATACCCTTTATGCAGAAGGCCAACGCAGGTACATGGAAACCTTCAATGCTTATGCAAGGCAATTCTTAGGTGAAATGGAGCGCCCTGATGTTGACAAAGTAAACGGTCTTTCTCCGGTCATTTCCATTGAGCAAAAAACGGTCAGCAGAAATCCACGATCTACTGTAGGTACCATCACCGAGGTGTATGACTTTATGCGCCTGCTTTTTGCTCGTGCCTCTACCGCATACAGCCCAGTAACAGGCAAAGCCATGGTTAAATTTTCAGAAGAACAATTGGTAGAGAAAATAACCAAGGATTTTTCAGGAAAGAAAATTGCCATTTTAGCTCCTCTGGTTAAAGCTCGAAAAGGGCATTACAGAGAACTTTTCGAACAACTCATGAAACAAGGATATGTTCGTGTTCGTGTGAATGGTGAACTGAAGGAAATGGTTAAAGACATGAAGTTGGATCGATACAAAATTCACGACATTGAATTGGTTGTAGATCGAATGAAAGTAGATAAAGAAACCACACCCCGTCTCAAGTCAACATTGAAAACAGCCCTGAAAATGGGCAAGGGCGATGTACAAGTGCTCAACTTAGATTCAGACGCACATTGGCATTTTTCTAAAAATTTAATTTGTCCCACCTCCGGCATTTCACTTCCCGAACCCGAACCCAACCTTTTTTCGTTCAACTCGCCCTATGGAGCTTGTTCGTATTGCAGTGGTCTAGGTGAAGTGGTAGAAATTGATATGAGTAAGCTCATTCCAGACCTTTCGAAAAGTGTGAAGCAAGGTGGAATTGTTCCTTTAGGTGAGAATAAAAACGGATGGATTCATCAGCAAGTAGATGCTATTTTAAAACAGTATGGTGCCTCCTCGAAAACGCCTTTGAAGGAAGTAGACGATACTGCCATTCAGGTCATTTTATACGGTACCGATGATAAAATAGAAGTTGAACTTTCAGGGGGAATGAAAATGAATACCCGATATGAAGGTCTTATTGCATACATCGAAAGACACGCCGAAGAAGATGGAAGTGCCTCAGTTCGCAAGTGGGCGGAAAGTTTCATGAATAAAAAAGCTTGTCCTACCTGCAATGGAAGCCGATTGAAAGAGGCCTCGCAAAATTTTAAAATTAACAAAGCAACCATAGACCAACTCGCTCAAATGAGTATTGAAAAATTGAGTCTTTGGTTTGAACAGGTAGACGGAAGTTTTGATACCAAACAATTGCGCATTGCAAAAGAACCACTGAAGGAAATTCGAGATCGACTTTCGTTTTTAAATAACGTGGGATTGGGTTATTTGAATCTAAATCGAAGTGCGAAAACATTAAGCGGTGGGGAAGCGCAGCGCATTCGACTGGCCACGCAAATTGGTTCTCAATTGGTGGGTGTATTGTATATTCTCGACGAACCAAGTATTGGTCTTCATCAACGTGATAATGAAAAGCTCATTCGCTCATTGAAAACATTGCGCGATGGCGGAAATAGTGTCATTGTTGTAGAGCATGACAAAGACATGATGCTCGAAAGCGATTATATTGTTGACATTGGACCAGGAGCCGGTGTGAACGGTGGAGAGGTCATAGCCAAGGGAAAACCTACTGTGTTTTTAAAACAAGGAAGTATCACCGCAGATTACCTCAGCGGTAAGAAGGGCATTGTACTTCCCAATACAAGAAGAAAAGGATCTGGAAAATTTTTACAACTCGAAGGGGCTTCCGGACATAACCTCAAGGGTGAAGGTATTCAAATACCTTTGGGTACACTCACTGTTGTGACGGGTGTAAGTGGAAGTGGCAAATCTTCATTGATAAGCCACACGCTGTATCCAATTTTAAGCGCACACTTTTACAACAGCCAGCGCAAACCATTGCCATATAAAAAAGTGAAAGGACTTGAGCATTTAGATAAAGTGATTGAAATAGACCAAAGTCCTATTGGCAGAACACCACGCAGCAATCCCAGCACCTACACAGGTATTTTTACAGACATTCGCAGCTTATTTGCTAGCGTACCTGAGGCTCGAATTCGGGGTTATCAACCGGGTAGATTTTCATTTAATGTTTCAGGGGGAAGATGTGAAACGTGCAAAGGAGGCGGACTGAAATTGGTGGAAATGAATTTTCTTCCCGACGTTTATGTGGAGTGCGAAAGTTGCAACGGCAAAAGGTATAACCGCGAAACCTTAGAAATTTATTACAATGGTAAGAACATCAGCGATGTGTTGAATATGACCATTGAACAAGCTGTACACTTCTTCGAAAATTATAGAAACATTCACAATACGTTGAAGACATTGAATGATGTTGGATTGGGCTATTTAACATTGGGTCAGCACAGTACAACGCTCAGTGGGGGTGAGGCGCAGCGTGTAAAGTTGTCAACGGAGTTGAGTAAGCGCGATACCGGTAAGACCATTTATATATTGGATGAACCAACAACGGGGTTGCATTTTCAGGATGTGGAATTGTTGTTGAATGTCTTGAATCGCTTGGTAGAGAAGGGCAATACTGTTTTGGTCATTGAACATAATATGGATGTTATAAAAAGTGCCGATTTCATTTTAGACATGGGACCAGAAGGAGGTGATGGAGGTGGAAATGTTGTTGCTACCGGAACACCGGAGCAGGTGATAAAAATAAAGAAGTCTATCACAGGCCAATACTTGAAAAAGGAAATCTAAGATTTCCATTGCTAGTATAAAAAATTAAAGTAGAGAAACTATGAACGCTATTTGCTTCTATAAGTTTGTTATTTTCAATGTCTCATTCGTTCGGTTAAAAAAACATAGTCCTCCTTTTGATGATTTATATATAAAACTATTATCTATAGTTAACCGCAACAATCCTTTGCCTATTGCGCTATAATGGCTTGTATTGGGTAGGTTTATAGCGTGTATAAGTAAGTTATGGGCAAGTTAAAAACAAACCCGACCAAGTTAAGCAGACAACCTAAAGTGCCAATTAAAAAATGGAGACTAGAAAATAAAAACGATAAAATGAAAAATAATTATAACATCATAGTATTTACTTTACTATTTGCTTTTTCAGGTTATTCACAAAGTAATAATGAAAGTCAAGTTCATGCAGAAGATGACAAAATTGTATCCAATAAAAGAGATAATTACAATTTGAATGATTTGATTTTCTTTTCAACAGCGAAATATGGATTTGTAAAAAATGACGGGACTATAAACGAATACTATGGTGACTTCGACCTAGTATCTGCTGAAAAAAGTCTTTTTGATTTTAATGTAGGTTGTGGAATTAAGGGAGGCATAATATCTGTTATAATTAAGACAAATAATTCGAAAAGCAATTGTTTTGATATTTATATTCCTGAAGGAGGTAGATATTTTGGAGAGTGGGCTTCTTCAAATATAAAAGTTGGAGAGTTAGAGGTCATTTCAGAAAATGAGATTAATGGGAATATTAAGCTTTGCATGGAAGAAGATTCTGGTTGCTGTGGAGAAGAAGGCGAAATTTTTATACTCAAAAAAATATCGACAACCACTGAACCTCCATCAAACAGTAAAGAAGGCTTTACTATAAAAAAGTATAAAGATTTGCCTTCATGGATTGAAAAAACAGATAGAACTTATATGCTGAACGATGATCGAATAGTAGAAAATGAACTTGTTGAATATATAGGGGGATATGTTCCAAACAAAGGAGAAATATTTTTCATCGATAACACAGAAGTTGTTTTTGCAGAAAATCAAATTAAAATTGATAAAGCAAGAACAGTAATCACTAAAACTTTAACATCAGGACCATATATTATCGAAATAACTTGGGATACGAGTTTAACCACTGGGGCATACAGTGAAGGAAAAATTAATCTGTTCATAAATAATGTATCTGTTTTTAATGCTCCCGTGATAATTTCTGGATGGTAAATATAACCAGCCAATAACAGCACCTTCTGGTAATTTTTTTTGTGTTAACGCTCAAATGCAGTGGTGGGCAATAGCAAAAAAACTATCAGTAGCTGCGAAAGGTTAGCGTACAA
>VGFR01000068.1 GCA_016868835.1 Bacteroidota bacterium
TTCAAAATACGCCGAACGCGGTAGTGCTCGACGTCAGAACCGAAGAAGAATTCAAACAAGAATACATCAAAGGCGCCCTGCTTGCTCCATGGAAAAGTCCCGATTTTCAGCGCAGGATAGACGCCATTGACAAATCTACCCCCATCTTAATCTATTGCCTCTCTGGCGGACGTAGCGCCGCTGCCGCGAAGTTTCTTCGTGAAAACGGATACACGGTCACAGAATTAGATGGTGGCATTCTCAAATGGAAAGCAGCCGGTCTTCCTGTTGAAAAAGGTGGCGCTGTCAACGGTGGAATGACACTCCAAGACTTTCAATCTAAAATCACTACAGGAAATGTGCTCGTCGATTTCAGCGCTGAATGGTGCGCCCCATGTAAAAAACTCCACCCCATTTTGGAAGAACTTGCTAAAAGCAACGCCAACCTTACCCTACTTACCATTGACGTAGACAAAAACCCCGATTTAGCCGCTGCGTTGCAAGTCTCTGCGCTACCCACGCTCATGTATTATTCCAATGGAACCAACTTGTGGTCAAACGTGGGATTCATTGACAAACCCGCACTGGAAGCAAAGCTGAAATAGTTTTTGCTCAGTATTTCTTTCGATCTGAAAGTTTAGTTTTCAACAAGTGCATTTGGTGTTGAAGGAATTTATTTCTTCATAACTCAATTGAATAGCATGATTAAAAAATTCCCTTTTACTCCCATTCTCGGTTGGTCTGTTAGCCGATACGATACGTTTTCAACCTGCAAACGCAAATATTTTTATACCTACTATCCGAAATTCCATTCCGAATACGCTGAAGACGAAATCAAAGAACTGAAAAATCTCACGTCGGAAGCGTTAACCATAGGCAGTCTGGTTCATGATGTTATTGAAACCCTGCTGAAACGATTGCAAAAAAGTACGGAGACCGTTGACGCTGAAAAACTTAAAAAATTCATCGCTCAGCGCGTTGCAGAATACTGCAAAAAGTATCAGTTTATTGAGACCTACTACCAAACCAAAGCCATTTTATCGGAAGCAGAATTTACTGAACGTATTTTTGACATGGTCATGAAATTCTTATCCACAGACAGGTACCAATGGCTGTGTCAACTTCCCGAAGAATCAAAACAACAATGGATCATTGAACCCGGAGGTTTCGGTGAAACACGCATTGGTGAATTGAAAGCCTATTGCAAAGTAGACTTCATGCTTCCTGTTGGAAAAGATGTTTTTATTTTAGATTGGAAAACAGGAAAGGAAGAAGTTGTCAAACACCGAAAACAACTGATTGGATACGCCCTCTTTGCTCAATATCATTTTCAAAATCAATTTGAAAACGTTATTCCTATTCTTTCCTATCTCAAGGAAGAATACGCAGAGACCATTCCCGAGATCACAAATGAAGACATTTCAGAGTTTGAAAACACGGTGCAATTGGAATCAGATGAAATGAAACAATTGTGCAGCAACGTGGAGCAGAACATCCCCCGGGGCATTGACCACTTCCCCATGATCGACAGCAAACTCTGCGGCTATTGTGAATTTAGAAAACTGTGTAAAAAAGATTAATTCAAATTCGGGTTTTCTGGAAATTTGGAGACCACGTCGCCTTTGGCGCCCAATTTCTTCATGATCTCCTGCCATAAATTGTTCTCGGAAGAATTCATGATATCCTTCGCGGCAATGTTGGCTACAAACCATGATTTCGACTGAATTTCTTCTTGCAATTGCTTGGCACCCCAGCCACTGTATCCAATAAAAAAACGAAGTGAATTGGGTGGAAGCGTATTGTTGTCTATCAAGGCTTTAATATCATCAAATTCTCCTCCATACCAAATGCCGGGCATGACACGCGTGCTGCCTTTAACAATTTCACCCAAGGTGTGAATGTAAAACAAAGATTCATTCTTCACAGGTCCGCCCAAACTAATGCGACCTGGAAATTCGGGAAAATTCGCAATTACCTTGTGAATGGGTAAGTCAACGTAATTATTCAACACAAAACCGAATGATCCTTCGGCGTTGTTTTCACACAAAAAAACAACCGTTCTGTGAAAAAAAGTATCACTGATATAAGGTTCAGACAACAGCACTTGTCCTCGCTTCGGGTTTATGTCTTGACTTGGAAGAAAATCCATGCAGTAAATTTAATTCATTTACCTCCAAACAGGAATCAAAGGCTTATGTTTCAACGTGTGATAATATTCACGAAGCTCATTGGCCTCTTTTATTTTTCCTTGATGGCCCAGCAGCATGAGTTTGATTAAAATACCCCTCGGATTTGTAGGATCAGCTTTCAGCACAATTTCTATTTCAGTCCCACATATTTCGTACGACTTATTCAAATATGCTGCATAGGCCTTGGTATAATGTGCCAAAAGGTTGTTGGGCTGCTTTTTAATTATCTCATCTGCCAATTCAATGGCACCCAAAAATTGATTTTTTGTCTCTTCGCCCCAACCCATGTATGGACCATTGTAAATCATGGAAAAGGCATAGCACAATTGCATTTGCCAATGGCGCTTATACTTCGAGAACTCCGGTTTTTCATTGTAACGGGAAGTGAATCCACTTCCTAAATTGAACTGAGCCGCCATTAATAAATAATGCAATCCGCGTTCTCTCCAATATTCCTCGTCCTTCGCGTCATGCTCTGATCTATGCAAACACACTTTTCCAATGGTATAAAAAAGTGGTGCATATTCCGAAGTACCCATAGGGCGATCCGTTAAATGATTCACCGGAATGGCATTGTACTGTCGTTGTAAAATCTCCAAGGCTCCCTCTGTATCATTCAATTTTTCTTCCTTGAATAAAGCCACCTCCATGTCAAAATACGGATCCAACATGGACCTTCCCTTCTCATAATACTTCAACGCCTCGGCGCTTCTGTCCAAGGCTACCAACAGGATACGAAACCAATAATCATTGCGTTCATCTGTGACCAACGATTTACGTTCTTCAATGTGGGTCAAGGCTGCTTCTGAGTTACCCGTCTCATGCGCCAATTGAGCTGCTTGCAACAGCCACGTAGCCCGAGTTTCTTTGGTTGTGGCATACAACTCAGAAGTTAAAAGCAACTGCCTGGCTTCAATGTATTTCTTCTTCGCTAACGCATCGGTTGTTTCGTTGCTGAAATAGGAAAATTCCAAACGCAACGGGCTTGGCACATTTTGATTTTCAAGGGCAAGACCCTTCTGAATCCAAAAAGGCTTGTTCTTTTTTGTGAACCCATTCCAGATTCGTTCCTCACTCAATTGTCCCAAAGAAAAAGAGAGATATCCTTTTTGAAATTCAAGCGAATCAAAATACTCTACGTGTCCCGCTCCATTTTCACCCAAAACACTGAGAAAATCAATGGTCATGGTATCTGAAGCATGAATCCAAACCCAACGCGTATGTTGGTGACGTGTCTCCGTTCTGTATTGATCTAACAAGTTATGTTCAAAGAAAATCTCAGGCGGGGGAACGTGCCCATCACAAGGATATTTATTCAACACATTCCCCGTATGAAATGAACTTAATTTATACACTTGAACTTCGTTTTTCAATTCCTCCGTACTCAACCTTTTCCCATTTGCCACAAATGTCTTGAATTGAGCTCCACCACCGCCACCAGGCTGACCGTTAACCGCGGTTGTCGTGAAAACAAAAAAGAGAAAAAAAACGACGTGTCCACGAATTAATTTCATTGGACGAAGATAACCAAGGTTGTGGGGCATATCTTTGCCATATGGATGAAAATCGGCTAAATGCGCTTCGCGAAGAATTGAATAAAAATCACCGTTGGCCCAGTGAGTTCATGTTTAAATTCATTGTTCCTTCGCATGAAGAAAAAGTCACCGCCATCAAAGCCTTATTCGGAGAAAGTGCACATTACACCATGAAATGGAGTTCAAATGGAAAATTCACTTCCATTACGGTACGTGCCATGATGCTGCATGTAGATGAGATTTTTGAGAAATATACAGAAGCAAGTAAAATAGATGGAATAATAAGTTTGTAATTATGGAAAGTATAATAACCGCTCGAAATGTTTTGTTGGTTTCACTCCTAGCCATGCTAGCGTATGTCTTGTACAAGCGCATGTTGCATGTGATGAGGAAGCAACATACCATGCAAAAATTTCCTTCGCTCCCCAATCAGTTGCATTGGACCCAAGACAATCAAGGCCAGATTGCTGTTACCCTGCTACAGGCTATGTCAATAGAAATTTCCATTCACAAAGAAAACGGAGATTTAATGTTCACTTTAGTCTCTGGTGAATTTCCGAAAGGAGATCATGTCTTTCAGTTCGAAAAAAATGCATTGCAGTCGGGAAGGTATTATTACAAGCTGGTTTCACCGCATGAAGTAGCGTCTCAATATTTCCAAGTTGCATGAAGGTTGTATTTCTTGGCACTCCAGAATTTGCCACTACTTCATTGAAGGCCATTCATGAGAGTGGGTATACCGTTGTAGGCGTTGTTACTGCACCTGACAAGCCTGCAGGAAGGGGTCAGCAAATGCACATGAGTGATGTGAAAAAATATGCGGTTGAACATGGCTTGCCTTTGTTTCAGCCTGAAAAATTGCGAGATGAGCATTTCCTATTCGAATTAAAAAATTTGAATGCCGATATCTTCGTGGTTGTTGCGTTTCGCATGTTACCCGAGGTGGTTTGGAACATGCCACAATGGGGAACAATCAATCTTCATGGGTCATTGCTTCCCAATTACAGAGGTGCAGCTCCCATTCAATGGGCTGTTATCAACGGCGAAAAGGTAACAGGTTGCACTGTTTTCCAATTAACTCATGAAATAGATACCGGCGATATTCTTAAACGTGAGGAAATGGAAATTCAGTCCAATGAAACAGCCGGAGAGTTGTACGCACGTATGATGCATGCAGGCGCCAAACTTTTAGTAGAATCGTTAAATGAAATTGAACTCGGAAAAATAGAGCCCATAAATCAAAATTCCATTCTTCCAACTGAACTCAAATCTGCCCCGAAATTGGATAAGGAACATGGACGAATTAACCCCACCCTGTCTCCTGCAGCCATTCACAATTTGGTTCGTGGAGTAACTCCTTTTCCAGGCGCTTTTACAACAGTGCAAGGAAAAGTTTTAAAAGTACATGCCGGCACGCCCAGTATTGAAAAGCATGATTGTACCGTGGGTAGCTTCGTATGCGATGGAAAATCCTCACTCAAACTGGCCGTAGATGGCGGGTTTTACGATTTAATTGAGGTTCAATTGGAAGGAAAGAAGCGGATGCATGTGGAAGAATTTTTAAGGGGAAACAGCATCTTGTTTTCATAAACTGCCAACTATCTTTGTTACCATGAAAATAATCTCTTTCAATGTGAATGGCGTTCGCGCTGTAGTAAAAAAAACGTTCATTGAAGACATGACCGCATACAACGCAGATGTTATTTGTCTACAAGAAACGAAAGCGAATGACACGCAAGTAGCCGAAGCACTTCAACCATTATCAGGCACCTATACCATTTTTTCTTGTTCAGCTGAACGACCCGGTTATAGCGGAACCGCAGTACTTACAAAAGTAAAGCCATTGAGCGTAAGCTATGGCTTGGGAATAGCTGAGCATGACACCGAAGGCCGCTTGATTACCTGTGAATTCAAAGACTTTTATTTAATCAACACGTATGTGCCCAACAGTGGTTCTGAATTGGCACGTCTCGATTACAGAGAAACTTGGGATGAGGCATTGTTGAATTATATGTTGGAATTGGAAAAGAAAAAGCCCGTGGTTTTGTGTGGCGATTTAAATGTTGCGCATCAGCCCATTGACCTGGCTAATCCAAAGAGCAATTACAACAAGAGCGCTGGTTACACACAACGAGAGATTGACGGGCTTTCGAAATTTATTGCTGCAGGATACAAAGACACCTTCAGGCATTTCCATGCCGATATAGTTAAATACAGCTGGTGGAGCGCGCGATTCAATTCACGTGCTAAAAATGTTGGATGGAGAATTGACTATTTTCTTGCCAGCGAAAAGCTGTTGACTCAAATGAATGGCGCCTTTATTTTAAATGACATCATGGGCTCTGATCACTGCCCTGTTGGAATAGATTTAAACGTATGAGTTATAAAAAATGGATTGGCGGTGCCATAGGATGGGCACTTGGAGGTCCCATTGGCGGCCTAATTGGATTTGCGGTAGGATACATGGCTGATGATTCAAGTCTAAGTACCCAAACAGATTCGCAACCACGGACAGGCCGATACAGACGCACAACGAGTCCGGGAGATTTCTCGAGCGCTCTCTTGGTTTTATCTGCAGCTGTTATGAAAGCAGATGGCAAACTCATGAAGAGTGAACTTCAATTCATTCGTGAATTTTATGCCAAGCAATTTGGAGAGGCTGCTGCTGCCGAGCAGATAGGCATTTTGAAAGAGCTTTTAAATAAAGACATTCCTGTGAGGGAGGTATGCCACCAGATTCGTGATTTCATGGAGCACCCCATGAGGCTGCAACTCATGCATTACTTGTTCGGAATTGCGCAAAGCGATGGAAAAGTTGATCTCTCTGAAATTACTATTTTGAATCAGATTGCCACAGACATGAATATCTCAAGCAAAGACTTTGAAAGCTTGAAGGCCATGTTTTACAAGGATATCAATGCCTCTTACACCATACTTGAAATTGATCCGGAGGCAACAGATGACGAAGTGAAAAAGGCGTTCAGGAAAATGGCCATGAAATACCACCCAGATAAAGTCAAAGATCTTGGTGAACAGCATGCCAAGGCTGCACAAGAAAAATTCATTAAAGTACAAGAGGCTTACGATCACATTCGCAAAGAGCGTGGTATGAAATAGTTTCGTACATTCGAAAAACCATATTCATCGAAATGAAACCACTCTTAACATTCTCCCTTTTTCTTGTTTCATGGAACTTCGTTCTATCTCAAAATTATTTTTTGAATGGCAACGCCATTGCCACAGGAAATGATTGTTACCAATTGACAGACGCCTTGAATTATCAGAACGGAACTGTCTGGTATGCCAATCAAATTGATTTGAATCAGTCGTTCGATATCACGTTTGAAATGAACGTTGGAGACAATGACGGTGGTGCAGATGGAATTTGTTTTGTTATGCATACGCAAGGAACAAGTGCCATTGGTCAGAGTGGCGGAGGATTGGGATATTTAAATTTTGGAACATCGTTGGCTGTTGAATTTGATACATGGCAGAATGGTGAATACGGTGATCCTAGTTTCGACCATATTGCCATTGTTCAGAACGGAGATATCAATCACAACGGCGCGAACAACCTCGCTGGCCCTGTTCAAATGGACGCTTTTAATGCCAATACGGAAGACGGACAAACCAGAACGGTTCGCATAACATGGAACCCAACTACACAGCTTTTTCAAGTTTATTACAATTGTGTGTTTCGCGTTCAAACAACAGTTGATATAATCAATACCATTTTCAATGGACAAAGTAACGTATATTGGGGATTCACGGCTGCCACAGGCGGTGCCGAAAATGTTCAAACTGTATGCTTAACTCCGAACATTTTAAATGTTGGAAATGAAGTGCTAATTTGTGAAGGTGGAAGCACCATTCTCTCTGTGGGTGCTGCACTTAACAACACTTATGTTTGGACACCAACCACCTATTTAAGTGATCCAACTTCGGCAAGCCCAGTTGCCACTCCCCCTTCAAGTACAACCTATACGGTTATGTATACCGATTTATGTGGCATTGATGTAGCGCAAACCATTGATGTGCTTGTGGAACCCTTGACCGTGAATTTGAATACACCAACGGTATTGACCTGCAATGCACCTACAGCAAGTATTTCCTCTTTTTCGAATTTCCCTGGTGTAGTGTATTCTTGGACAGGCCCCAGTATTTCAACCGCTACCAATGCCTCTTCTATACAACTCAATGCCCCCGGTTGGTACGTTCTAGAAACCAATGTGAACAGCCAGTGTTTTGATGTGGATTCCGTTTTAGTTATCTCCAATCAAATTCCCCCTGAATTAACACTATTGGAATCAGCAAGCACTCTGAATTGCACCGTATTAACCTCTGAAATAACAGCTGAATCGAACCTCTCATCCAATAATTTCAATTGGAGCGGATTGAATATTGCTGAAATCAATGGTTCGTCTATTGTTGTTGATGGCCCTGGCATTTACAATTGCTTGGTGACAGATCCCAACAACGGCTGCACTTCCAGTGCGAGTGTAACCATAAATCAAAATACACAAAGTCCCGTTTTAACTGGATTAACGACCGATACATTAACATGTGAAATACCAACCATTGCATTAGACGCTTGGGAGGATTTAAATGTTTTGAATGAGACCAATTACACGTGGTATACTTCCAATTGGAATTTATTTTCCACCGAAATTTATCCTCAGGTTAACACATCAGACACCTACAATCTCATTGCTTACAATTCGAGCAATACTTGCGCAGATACACTTGCAGTGAATGTAGTTACAGATGCTTCGAATCAATTCGACATCAATACCATTCAATTCGCGAACATTGTAACACTTGAAAATGCTGATGGTATTAACGATTGTTGGAATATTTTTCATGACCAGCTTTTACCTGAAGAACTTTCGATTTTGTTAGCTGTGAGGAAAATATTCATTTTCAACAGATGGGGAGATCAACTATTTGAACTGAACAATCAATTCAGCATATGTGAGGAATTGAAAGATTTAACAAAAGGCACCTATTACTTTATTGTGGAAATTGAAACCATCTGTGGTTCAACTCAAAACTTAAATAAAGAAGGCTTTTTTCTTATCAAATAGAAGCAACCTTCCGCTATATTTGTCGTAACCTAAACAACATTCCTGAATAATCAGGACTATTTTGTCGTAAACCTATGCGAGTAAAACCATTCCTTATGTTGGTTTGTGCGTGTTTGGCGCTTATGCCATCACTAACAACCACTGCGAATTCTACACTTTCTAGTGCAGCCTTTTCTTTTGAATTACCTCCTCCCCCACCGGCGAATGCAGGTATTGATCAAAATATTTGCGGATTGACCACAAACATGGCTGGTAATAATCCAGCCCCAGGGACCGGATTATGGACCATGATTAGTGGTCCAGGAACCGCCGCATTTGTGAATCCTGCTATTCGAAATACGAGCGTAACCGTATCAACTGGGGGTATATACATTCTGCAATGGACAATAACAAATCCTTTAGATGGCACATTCACAAATGACCAAGTTCAAGTTACGTTTTCGAACCCGGCTTCTCCCTCCAATGCAGGACCTGACCAAACCGTATGCGGAAACCAAGCAACCATGGCAGGTAACACTCCAACTTCAGGATTTGGCAGTTGGTTCAATGTTTCTGGCCCCATAGGCGGAACTATCTCCTTCTCAAACCCTTCAAGTCCAAGTTGTCTCGTGACTGCCTCGGTTGATGGAACATACATTCTTCAATGGAATATCTTCAATGGAGTTTGTCCCGTGACTTCAGATCAAGTGAGCATAACTTTCAACAGTCAAGCTCCTGCCCCCAATGCTGGGTTTGATGATGTTATTTGTGGCTTAACCTATACCCTCAATGGCAATGACCCTTCACCTTCAACCGGTCTTTGGACTTTGAACAGTGGTCCAGGCTCAGCAAGTTTTACAAATGCTACCCAATACAATACTTCGGTTTCTGTTTCAGCTCCGGGTGTTTATTTATTTGATTGGACCATAACGAATCCTGTGTGTCCGCCAGAAGCGATAAGCGTACAAATAACCTTCAATTTTTATCCTGAAATATGCAATGGCATTGACGACGACTGTGATTCACAAATCGACGAAGGTGTTTTAATTACCTATTACGTAGATGCCGATGGCGATGGATTTGGAGATGCCGCTCAGT
>VGFR01000069.1 GCA_016868835.1 Bacteroidota bacterium
CAAAGGGTATAGAATAAAAGAAGACTGGATTTTTGACAAGCAGCGTTCTACACGATTTGTAAGAATTATTGGAATTGCTCCTTTGGTTGAAAATAGCCAGGCTTCCTCTAATCCATTGGTTTTTGCAGCTTTTCAAAACGAGGAGGTTCGTCCTTTATTCTGGTTGCACTACGCGAGTTGTCGCTCATGGTTTGCGCAATGGGACGTTTATAACATGAGTAACGATGCATTCCGTGGGTCATTCGATGATTTGTTTGAAATGAGAAGATTCTCTGCACATGTTGTAAAAGAAGAAAATGTGTTCGATAGAAAAATTCAAGACTATGCTCAAGGACTTGATGCATTGTTAGAAGGTGAACGTATTAAAAAAGAAATTTTTGAGTACGAACATGATCTTTGGAACTATTAATTTTTAGAAAGATGTATCTTTGTGGCCCCTCTATTTAGAGGGGCCTTTTTTTATGATTACAGTAGGAAATTTAAGTGTGTTCTTTGGCTCCAGAGAGCTCTTTTCGAAAATTGGTTTTTTCATTGGTCCAAGAGAACGAATTGGATTGGTTGGAAAGAATGGTGCGGGGAAATCGACCTTACTCAAGATTCTTGCGGGTATTCAAAATCCATCAGAAGGAAATGTTTCAATCACCAAAGGCGCCACAATCGGGTATCTACCTCAAGAAATGGCGCACAGTGAAGATGCTACCGTCTATGAGGAGGCACAATCAGCGTTCAACGAAGTTCAAGCCCTGCATAAACGGCTAGATGAACTGGGTCATGAGGTTGCGAATATGGAAGATTATACTTCCGATGATTACAGTAAGAAAATTGAGGAGTTAGAGGCTATTGGACATCGACTTTCAATTTTAGACAGTACCGGTACAGATGAAAAAATTGAACGGGTGTTGAAAGGCTTAGGTTTTCAGTCAAAGGATTTTTCGAGACCCATGAGAGAATTCAGCGGTGGATGGAAGATGCGTGTTGAGTTGGGTAAACTATTGCTTGCTAATCCGGACTTATTGCTTCTCGATGAGCCTACTAACCACCTTGATATTGAAAGTATAGAGTGGTTGGAAGAATTTTTAGATGAATATGCTGGAGCGGTTGTATTGATTTCTCACGATAGAACATTTCTTGATAATGTGACCAAGCGAACAGTTGAGATTTCTAAGGCGAAATTATATGATTATAAGTTTTCATATTCGAAATATTTAATTCAGCGAGAACAAGAGATCGAGAAGCAAGAAGCTGCGGCTAAAAATCAACAGAAGTACATTGAAGATACTCAGAAACTCATAGATAAATTTCGTGCTAAAAAGGACAAGGCTGCCTTCGCACAAACGTTGATTCGCAAGCTAGATAAATTGGAGAAAATTGAAATTGATGATTTTGATTCCACCAAAGTGAAATTCACTTTTCCGCCTGCGCCGCATTCTGGGAAAATTATTTTGGAGGGAAAAAAACTGGCTAAATCATACGGTGATTTGCATTTGTTTTCTGATGTTAATTTCACAATAGCTCGTGGTGAGAAAGTAGCCTTGATTGGTAAGAATGGAGTGGGGAAATCTACACTACTCAAAATGACCATGAAAGAAGAGGGTTTTGACGGTGAGTTGCAAGTGGGTTACAGTGTGAATGTTGGCTATTATGCGCAAAATCAGAGCGATATTCTAGATGGTGACAAGACCGTTTTTCAAACAATCGATGATGAGGCTGTAGGAGAAATTAGAAAAAATGTTCGGGGTTTGCTTGGTGCTTTTTTGTTTAGTGGTGATGACATAGATAAAAAGGTTAAGGTGCTCAGTGGAGGTGAAAAGGCGAGATTGGCTTTTTGTAAACTTTTGTTACAACCATATAATTTTTTAATTCTAGATGAACCAACAAATCACTTGGATTTACCATCAAAAGAGGTGTTGAAAAAGGCTCTTGCCCGCTATGATGGTACATTGCTTTTGGTATCGCATGACCGTGATTTTTTAGATGGTTTAACCGATACGGTATATGAAATTCAGTCTGATCGGATGGTCATTTATCCAGGCACGGTGAAAGAGTTTTTGAAAGAGAAAAAGGCTGCTTCGATTCGTTTGTACGAACAAAATAAAATTGAGAATCAAGCAAAAAAGGAAGTCAAAAAGAAGGATGCAAATGCTGAGGTGGTAGTCAAAATGGACAAACAGAAGGAGAAGGATTTGCGTAAAATTGAGACCTCGATTGAAAAGGAGGAGGAGAGTTTGAAACGATTGGAGGAAGAATTGGCCAAAACAGATTTTGCTCAACAAGATGCTTATCGGATGTTGAATGAGGAGTATGAGGCAAGCAAAAAGCGCCTTTCGGCGCTCATGCAAGAATGGGAAAATTTCATTTAGTTATTGTCCGTGACAGGATTTGAATTTTTTTCCAGAGCCGCAAGGACAAGGATCATTTCTGCCAATTTTGGGATCGGCAATCACGGGTGCTGAACGTGGACTAGAAACAGCTTCACCGGCTTGCTGTGCTTGTTGAGCGTGTTCGTTTAGATTCCGTGTGTTTTCTTTTGAAGTTTGGGTTTTAGCGACCATCTGTTGTGGGGCTTGTCGAACTTGAGGCATTTCAGGAAGTTGACAAGTGAGCAAGAAGTTTGCAATTTCTGCATTTGTGCGTGTAACCATTTTCCTAAACAATTCAAAACTTTCTTTTTTGTAAATGAGAAGAGGGTCTTTTTGCTCATGCGCAGCAAATTGAACATTTCCCCTAAGCTCATCCATATCGCGCAAATGCTCTTTCCAATTTTGATCAATGATTGCTAATGTTATTCCTTTTTCTAAGGCATGAATCATCTCTTTTCCTTGTGAGGCATGGGCTTGCTCTAAATTAACCGCGATTTGTATTCCTTTAATACCATTACTAAATGGAATGGCTATATTCTGATATCCTTGGTTGTTGTTTCTATATACATTCTCTATAACGGGGAAGGCTTCTTTTGCCAAGGTGTTGATTCTATTTTGATAAGAATTCAAAACAGCCTCATAGGTCTGCATGGCAATATCTTCTAGTTTGTTTCCAAGAAAATCAGTTTGGTCTACAGGTGCGGGTATTCCAAAAGTTCGAAGCATTTCGAGCTTATAGCCCTCAAAAGAGCGCATGTCTTGATTCAGTGCAGTCACATTGAAAGACAGGTCATAGAGCATGTTGTCTATATCTAAGGTTAATCTTTCTCCGAAAAGAGCATGCTTTCTGCGTTTATAAATAACCTCTCGTTGGGCATTCATCACATCATCGAACTCAAGCAGTCGCTTGCGTATACCAAAGTTGTTTTCTTCAACCTTTTTTTGCGCACGTTCAATGCTGCTTGTAATCATGCCGTGTTGAATGACCTCTCCCTCTTTTAGGCCAAGACGATCCATCATTTTCGAGATGCGCTCAGAACCAAAAAGGCGCATCAAATCATCTTCTAATGAGACATAGAACTGAGACGAACCAGGGTCGCCTTGGCGTCCAGATCTACCTCTTAACTGTCTATCTACACGGCGAGAGTCGTGTCTCTCGGTACCAATAATTGCAAGACCACCTACGGCTTTTACTTCAGCACTTAATTTAATATCTGTTCCACGACCGGCCATGTTTGTTGCAATGGTAACCGTTCCAGACTGCCCCGCAAGCGCAACAATGTCTGCTTCTTTTTGGTGAAGTTTAGCGTTTAAAACTTGGTGATCAATGCCGCGCTGACGAAGCATACGACTTAAGAGTTCACTTACTTCAACGGTAGTAGTACCAACCAAAACAGGTCTGCCTTTTTCTTTCAGTCCCACCACCTCATCAATAACAGCATTGTATTTTTCACGCTTGGTTTTATACACCTTGTCATTTTCATCTTTCCTAGAAATGGCTCTGTGCGTTGGAATAATCATGACATCTAATTTGTAGATGTCCCACAATTCGCCGGCTTCTGTTTCTGCTGTACCTGTCATACCCGCCAATTTGTGGTACATGCGGAAATAATTTTGTAACGTAATTGTTGCGTAAGTCTGAGTGGCTGCTTCAACCTTTACGTTTTCTTTTGCCTCAATGGCTTGATGAAGTCCGTCAGAGAATCGACGTCCTTCCATGATACGTCCCGTTTGTTCGTCAACAATTTTCACTTTGTTGTCCATTACCACATACTCCTTATCCTTCTCAAACAGGGCGTACGCTTTAAGCAATTGGCTAATGGTATGGATGCGCTCGCTTTTTACGGAATATTCTCTTTGAAGATTTTCAAGCATTTTCGCTTTTTCCTCTTCACTGGCATCGGCAGAATCAATTTTCCCCATTTCCGTTGCCAAATCGGGAAGTAAAAAGAATCGCTCATCTTCCATATTTTTGGCCATGATGGCTATTCCTTTGTCGGTAAGTTCAATCTGATTGTTTTTTTCGTCAATGACAAAAAATAGTTCAGCATCCACTTTGGGCATTTCACGTTGATTGTCTTGCAAATACTGCCCTTCTGTTTTTAGTAATTGACTTTTTATTCCTTCTTCACTCAGGAATTTAATTAATGCTTTTGTTCGTGGCAACCCTCTGTGGGCGCGCAATAGGGCCATGCCACCTTCTTGAATATCTTCTTTTGAAGGGGTAGCTGATTCTGGTTGAAGTTTTTTCTTGGCTAGTGTAAGAAAATCATTTACAGCTGTTTTTTGTGCATTAACCAAAATTTGAACTTTCGGTTTTAATGCATCAAATTCTTGTTGGTCACCTTTTGGGGTTGGACCAGAAATAATAAGTGGGGTTCTTGCTTCGTCAATAAGCACCGAATCTACTTCATCAATAATGGCAAAGTGATGTTTACGTTGCACCAAATGAGCTGCTTCAACCGCCATGTTATCTCTAAGGTAATCGAAACCAAATTCATTGTTGGTACCGAAGGTAATGTCTGCTGCATAGGCATTGCGTCTTGCATCTGAGTTGGGTTGGTGTTTGTCGATACAATCTACAGTTAAACCATGAAATTCGTAGATTGGTCCCATCCACTCAGAGTCTCTTCGTGCCAAATAATCATTTACAGTTACAACGTGTACACCTTTTTTAGCAAGAGCATTCAAGAAAACAGGAAGGGTAGCAACCAAGGTTTTACCTTCTCCTGTGGCCATTTCAGCCACTTTACCTTGATGCAGAGCAATACCACCAATAAGCTGAACATCATAGTGAACCATGTCCCATGTAAATTCAGTACCTGCTGCGGACCACGTGCTCTTCCAAATGGCTGATTCTCCCTCGATACGAACGTAGTTTTTGTTTGAACTGACCGCCAGGGTTTTGTCTAAATCAGAAGCATGAACACGAAGTTCTTGGTTCGTAGCAAACAATTGCGCGGTTCTTTTAACCACAGCAAAGGCGGTAGGTAAAATTTCGAGAAGCACTTCTTCCACGGATTCATCAATGGCCTTTTTGATTTTGTCTTCTTCGCTATAGAGTCTTTCTTTTTCGTCGAGAGCTTCACTGGGTAAAGATTCTGCTTGTTCACGTAATGAGGTAGCATTCAATTCTAGGTCAGCAGTGTGCTTCTTTATTTTCGCCTGTAGATCAGAAGAAATACTTCTCACTTCATCGGCAGAGGCGTGCTGTATTTTGGTGTATTCACTTAAACATAATTGTAAAATGGGTTGAATAAGCTCTAAGTCTTTTTGTTTTTTATCTCCAACAATTTTCTTCAGAATAGCATTTAAAGCACCTAACATAATTTCAACAGATTAATGAGGACAAATGTAAAGCTGAAATTGAAGACTTTGGCATGAAAAATTGGGTGGCTTGAAATTGGCTATTTTTCATAATTTTTACAGCCTTTTGACTTGAACAAAAGTTGATTTTTAACGAAGTTTCAACATTTAAGCTGTGTGTTTCGTCTCGCTAAATTCTGTGCCAAATTTTTGGGCTGAAAAATTTGTTTGTGCGGGGTGAAGGGGAGTTTGAGATTCTAAAAGTCAATGATAGCAGGGGTTTCAGAAAGAGGTGTTTCAAATTGTTAAAAACTACCTCGAGTTGTTCATTGTTTTCAATTGTTTTTAAGCGTGTTCTTTTGAATCTTTGAACACGTCAAAAAAAAGTAGATTTTTGTCTTTCCAATTTGAATAAAGACATTAGCCGCTAAACAAAGTTTTGTAAGCGGTTTTTTTTGACTTAAATAGGACCCCAATTGCCAAAACCAATGATGCACGAAGAACCCATTTTGAAAGAGAATCCAGATCGTTTTGTTCTGTTCCCTATCATTCACAACGACATTTGGAAGTTTTACAAAACTGCCGAGGCTAGTTTTTGGACAGCGGAAGAAATTGATTTGGGTGCTGACATTCATGACTGGAGTAACAAGCTGAATGATAATGAGCGTCATTTCATTAAACATGTATTGGCCTTTTTCGCAGCAAGTGATGGTATAGTAAACGAAAATTTGGCCGAGAATTTTGTTCGTGAGGTCCAATATACAGAAGCAAAGTTTTTCTATGGTTTTCAAATCATGATGGAAAACATTCATAGTGAAACGTATTCGCTTTTGATTGATACATATATCAAAGATTCTGCAGAGAAAAATTATTTGTTCAAGGCTGTAGACAATTTGGATTGTGTAAAGAAAAAAGCGAACTGGGCGTTGCGTTGGATAAAAAATGGATCGTTTGCTGAGCGTCTTGTTGCGTTTGCCGCAGTAGAGGGTATATTTTTCTCAGGTTCTTTTTGCTCCATTTTTTGGTTGAAGAAGAGAGGTTTAATGCCGGGTTTAACATTCAGCAATGAGTTGATTAGTCGTGATGAAGGTTTGCACTGTGATTTTGCTTGTAAGTTGTACAACGACCATCTGGTAAATAAGTTACCTCAAGAGAAGATTAAACAAATCATTGAGGAAGCTGTGGCCATTGAGCATGAATTTGTTGTAGACGCACTTCCTGTGAAGTTGATTGGAATGAACTCAGATTTAATGTGTCAGTACATTGAATTTGTAGCGGATAGGTTGTTGTCGGAGTTAGGTAATCCTCGTATATACAACGTATCTAATCCGTTTGATTTCATGGACCTCATTAGTATTCAAGGAAAAACGAATTTCTTCGAGAAACGTGTGGCTGAATATCAAAAGGCAGGGGTAAAGGATTCTGGTGAATCGGATAAGTTTGAGTTCTCATTAGAAGACGATTTTTAAATTATTGATCATATTAAAGTTTTAGTATCATGTTCGTAGTAAAAAGAGATGGCCGTCAAGAATCGGTAAAATTTGACAAAATCACAGCAAGAATCGCTAAGCTGTGTTACGGGTTGAACCCCATTGTAGACTCAACAAAGATTGCCATGAAGGTAATTGAGGGAGTTTTTGATGGAGTGACTACCAGTCAATTGGATACATTGGCTGCAGAGATCGCGGCAACCAGTACCATTACACATCCTGATTATGCCTTATTGGCTTCTCGCATTGCAGTTAGCAATTTGCACAAGAATACCAAGAAGTCGTTTTCGCAAACCATCAAGGATTTATATGAATACATTGATCCTAAGACTGGAAAAAATGCCGGTTTAATTGCTGACGATGTTTACGAAATTGTAATGACGAATGCCCCGGAGTTGGATAGTGCAATCATTTATGATCGTGATTTTCAATTTGATTATTTCGGATTTAAAACGCTTGAGCGGTCATACTTGTTGAAATTGAAAGGTCAGGTTGTAGAGCGTCCACAGCACTTGTTCATGCGTGTTGCTGTTGGAATTCACAAAGCAGACATGGACGAGGTAGTTAAAACCTACAACATGATTAGCGAAGGTTGGTTTACACATGCTACTCCAACGTTATTCAATGCCGGAACACCGAAGCCTCAGATGAGTTCATGTTTCCTATTGCAAATGAAAGATGACAGTATCCCAGGTATATATGATACACTCAAGCAAACCGCTTTGATTTCTCAAAGTGCTGGTGGAATTGGATTGAGCATTCATAATGTCCGTGCAAAGGGTTCATACATACGTGGAACAAATGGAACGAGTAACGGAATTGTTCCTATGCTCCGTGTTTTTAACGACACCGCAAGATATGTAGATCAGGGGGGGGGAAAAAGAAAAGGATCCTTCGCTATTTATTTAGAGCCATGGCATGCTGATGTTTTCGAATTTTTAGATTTAAGAAAAAATCACGGAAAGGAAGAGGTCCGTGCTAGAGATTTATTTTATGCCCTATGGATACCAGATCTTTTCATGAAGCGGGTGAAAGAGAATGGTAAGTGGACATTGATGTGTCCAAACGAATGTACTGGTCTATCAGATTGTTGGGGTGAAGAATTTGAGGCATTGTATACAAAGTATGAGTCAGAAGGAAAGGGGAGAGAAACAATCAATGCCCAAGACTTATGGTATAAAATTCTGGAGTCACAAATTGAGACAGGAAACCCGTACATGTTGTATAAAGATGCTGCCAACAGAAAAAGTAATCAGCAAAACTTGGGTACAATAAAGAGCTCAAATTTGTGTACCGAAATCATTGAGTACACTTCTCCAGATGAAATTGCTGTTTGTAACTTAGGTTCAATTGCTTTACCCAAGTTTGTTAAAGATGGTGAGTTTGATCATAACAAATTGTTCGAGGTTTCCTACCAGTTAACAGTTAACTTGAATAAAGTAATAGATCAGAATTACTACCCGGTTCCTGAAACTAGAAATTCCAACATGCGTCACCGTCCAATTGGAATTGGTGTACAAGGATTGGCTGATGCCTTTATTTTGATGCGTTTCCCATTTGATAGCGATGAAGCGAAAAATTTGAATCGTGAAGTTTTCGAAACCATCTATTATGCGGCATGTACAGCTTCGAAAGATTTAGCTCGTAGAGACGGCGCATATGAAACCTTCCAGGGCTCACCTGCATCAAAGGGTATTTTGCAATTTGATATGTGGAATGTTACACCAACAGACAGATGGGAGTGGAATGTGTTGAAGGAAGAAATCATGAAATATGGAATGAGAAACAGTTTGCTTATGGCACCTATGCCAACAGCAAGTACTGCTCAAATTTTGGGGAACAACGAGTGTTTCGAGCCATATACGACAAACATATACTCACGCAGAACGCTTGCTGGTGAATTCATAGTTGTGAATAAACACCTTTTGAAAGATCTTGTGAATTTGGGAATTTGGAATGATACATTGAAAAACAAACTTTTGGCTGCCAATGGTTCCGTTCAAAACATTGACGAAATTCCTGATAACTTAAAGGCACTATACAAAACGGCTTGGGAGCTTTCTCAACGCGTGGTAGTTGACATGTCTGCTGATCGTGGTGCATATATCTGTCAGAGTCAAAGTTTGAATGTTTTCATGGAAAACGCAAATTATGGCAAGTTAACCTCCATGCATTTTTATGCTTGGGAAAAAGGATTGAAGACTGGAATGTACTACCTACGTACCAAGGCTGCGACGGATGCCATTAAGTTTACGGTGAATAAGGAGCAATTGCAAAAACCTGCTGCTGAGGTGACCATAAACACCGTAGAAGCAGAACAAAAAAATCAAGAGGCAATTGCTTGTTCTTTGGACAACCCAGATAGCTGTGATGTATGCGGAGCATAAAAAGAGAATAAAGTAAAAAGGAAAGGTCATCGGAAGATGACCTTTTTTCTTCATGGGTATATTGAAAACTTCAGATAAGCAGCTCAAAGCAATCTCTTTTTGAAGTAAATTGTCATTTGTATGAAAACACGCACAGTACTTGCTTTATTTGTAATTCTATTTAGTCAATCCGTTTTCGGTCAGCTCGTCATAAAGGGAAAGGTCAAGGATAAAGTTTCGAAGGAACCCATTGGATATTGCGCCGTTGTTGAGGATGGAACTTCGAATGGAGTACTCACTGATTTTGATGGTGATTTTGCGT
>VGFR01000070.1 GCA_016868835.1 Bacteroidota bacterium
CGGGAGAATTAGCCGTTTCCGATTATGAAAAAGCCATACAAGCCCCTGACCCTGATCCGAATTCACTCATGGATCATTGTTACGCCCCTACTGCTGTTCAGGAGGAACAAGGCGAACGAGAACCAGCAGGAAAAGAGCCAACAGTAATGGTAGATGCGGCGCTTTTCGCCATGCAAGAAATCCTTGCTAAACATCCAGAAGCGCTATTGTATGGACAAGATGTTGGGAGAAGATTGGGAGGTGTATTTCGCGAGGCTGCAACGCTCGCTGAAAAATTTGGTGACAACCGCGTTTTCAATACGCCAATTCAAGAAGCTTTTATCATAGGAAGTACCGTTGGAATGAGCGTCTCCGGTTGCAAACCCATTGTTGAAGTTCAATTCGCCGATTACATTTGGCCAGGTCTCAATCAATTGTTCACTGAGGCTGCTCGATCTTACTATCTCACCAACGGAAAATGGAATGTTCAAGCCTTGGTTCGAGTTCCAATTGGAGCGTATGGTTCAGGTGGACCTTACCACAGCAGCAGTGTAGAAAGTGTGCTTTGTAACATACGTGGTATTAAAGTGGTTTATCCGAGTAATGGTGCTGATTTGAAAGGACTTTTAAAAGGTGCGTTTTATGATCCCAACCCGGTTGTTATGCTGGAGCACAAAGGACTTTATTGGTCGAAAGTAAAAGGAACAGAAACAGCCCGAACCATTGAGCCTTCGGAAGATTATATCATTCCACTCGGAAAAGCAAGAACTGTTCAACACGCAACTAAAGAAAATAAAATTGTAGTAGTCACTTATGGCATGGGCGTTCATTGGGCATTGAATGCGAGTAAGTCCATGGCCGATCAAGTTGAAATAATAGATTTAAGAACGCTGATGCCGCTTGATGAAGAGCACATTTTTGAAGCAGTCAAAAAATGTGGGCGCTGTTTAGTACTAACCGAAGAACCCGCCTTGAATGGATTTGCTCAAAGTATAGCAGGAAAAATAAGTGAACTATGCTTCGAATACTTAGATGCTCCTGTGCGCACCTATGGAAGCCATCCTACGCCTGCCATTCCTTTGAATAGCACTTTGGAAGAAGCGTTGCTTCCCAACGAACAAAAAGTTGAACTAGAGATAAGAAAACTATTGGAATATTAAATGCCCCTGACCATGAAAAGGATATCCACTTTTGTGATTTTTCTTATTGCTGTTCTATCCTCACGTGGGCAATTTGAAGGTGTTCTAACGTACCAGTATGGCAATGGCACAAGTATCAATTACATTAAAGACAATTGGTCTTTCATTCAATTTATACAAGAAGAAAAAGACACCCTTCTCTTTTGGTACGAAGCACCAAGCAAAATACTCTATACACAATTGGAAAAAAACGTTGGCAAGGTTTATAAAACCCTAACAGCCACGACCTCGTTGAATCTGAATTTTAAAGCTTTAGATCTTCCCATTGAAGAACGAAATGGATTCAAATGTTTGCAAGGAATACTGAGGGAAGACAATTGGCAAATAGGCCAATCCGATTTTCACGTTTGGTACATTCCAGGAAAACCAGAACCTGCTGCGTTGGCCGGACTATTCAAATCTGTTCCAGGAATACCTGTTTATGTTACACTCGATGGAAGTGAAGTTTGTGAACTCATTGAAATGAGAAAGCAACCAATTTCAAAAAAAATATATGATCTCTCGAGCTTTTCAATCATTGAAATAAGCGATGAATTCATATATATCGAAACAACTGAATAAGCAAAGTAAATGAAGAACGAAGTAACACACTGGTACAACAAAAAATACTTTGGATTCTTGAATCTTGAGCGAATGCTCTGGATTGCGCTGATTAGCTTTGGTTTGTTTTACTATTTCCGGTACCAAACCGTAACCGAAATAGAGACGGCCGAAATACAACTTCTTGATGCAAACGGAACAACGGTTTCATTGAATCAACTCATTGCGGATCGCCCCACAGTTGTGCATTTCTATGCTTCTTGGTGTGGTCCCTGCTTACAAGAATTACCAACCATGTCTGATTTCGCAAATTTACCCGAGTTTAAAAACGTGAATTGGATTCTAATTACCGAAGATAATTTAGAGAGAACCAACACCTTCCGATCACGCTATGGGTTGAACATATTTCAAGTTAATCGGTTAAAAGAACAAGGAATACATTCCATTCCGGTGACCTATGTATACAACCAATCAAAATTGGTGTATTCACATCTTGGACCCCTTCATTGGAATGATTCAAATTGGCAAAATGAATTTAAAAGTTATATAAAATGAGTTTAGTAAAAATTACTTTAGATGGAAAGACCATTCAAGTGAATCTTGAAGAACATGGAGATAACATCTTAAACGCGGCGTTAGATGCCGGTTTAGATGCACCCTACTCATGCAAAGGTGGTGTATGTACAACTTGTCAATGTAAAGTTTTAAAGGGGGAAGTTCGAATGGACAAAAATCACGCATTAACTCCCCGCGAATTGGAATCAGGTTTAGTACTTGCTTGCCAAGCTCATCCAATTTCAGAAGAAGTTGAAATTACCTGGGATTTTTGATTCTCATCGGCCTTTGTCTTACTTTGGTTACATGATGGGTGTTTTAACCGCTACGAACGGCTATAACCTCATGCCACAAAACTCATACGGACTTCCGCAATGCAAAATAACTCAAATTGAAAACTGGATTAACAATGGCACTCCAAACGATTAAGATTTTAGTCATTATTTTTTCAATAATGCTTTCCTCTTGCTATTATGATGTAGCTGAGCGTTTCCCTTCAAATACATGTGACGAAACATTCACATTCAATTCAAGAATCTTCCCTCTAGTCCAGCAACAATGTGCAAGTAGCGCATGTCATTCAGGTCCCAATCCGGCAGCAAGTTTGTCGCTGACTACCTATGATGAAATAAAGGCAATTGTTGACAACGGTTCCTTCATTGCTTCACTTGATGGAACGAACGGATACTCAATTATGCCAAAAGGAACAAGTGGATTAAATGCATGCGATAAAAATGTTATAACCAACTGGATCAATGCGGGTGCGCCTAATAATTAAATCATGAAAAAAATCATTTTACTTGTCGTTTTAATTCTTATTCTCATTGCTGGGGGTATCGGATTATACATGTGGAACAAACCAAAAACCACTGCAAAAGATGTGGAACCCACTTTCATCATTACAGCAGATAGCCTGGCGAGTGCATTTATGAAGAACGATTCTATAGCTTCCAAAAAATACGTGAATGATAAAGTTGCTTTGGAAATTAGTGGGGTAATTGACTCCATATTCATTAATGAAGGAAATGAGCATGTTATCATACTCAAGACCAATCAAGAAGCACCTGTTTCCTGCTATTTCATACCCAATCAGGCCGATAATGGCAACCCCTCGAGCTTTACAAAAAATACAGAAGTTTACATTAAAGGATTTTGTGGTGGTTTAAATGGCGATTTATTTCCAGAAGTTCAAATGACCAAATGTTACATTCGGAAGAAATAACGGCCCGATTTTTATATACCAAAAGAAAACTCGAATTATGAAATACACCTTTTTAACACTCTTCGCTCTTTTGCTTTTTGCAAACGCAACAGCACAAAAGTATTTCTCAAAAACTGCGCATATCCGCTTCTTCAGTCACACTTCAATTGAAGACATCAAAGCTGATAATTACAAATCTGAATTAGTCATCAACAAAAGTACTGGGGCTGTTCAAGCGTCAGCTTTAATTAAGATGTTCGAGTTCGAAAAAGCCCTGATGCAGGAGCACTTCAATGAAAATTATATGGAGAGCAATCAATTTCCAAAGGCGACATTTAGCGGAAAAGGAGACTTCTCACAAGTTAATTTCGGAGCTGATGGAAACTATTCCATTCCAGTTGCAGGTTCACTTACCTTGCACGGTGTGACCAAAAATGTCAATATAAAAGTAAACGTCAAAATTCAAGGTGGAAAAATTACAGGTGACACCAAATTCGTTGTAAACCCCAAAGATCATGGAATTAAAATAGAGGACGCTTACGCAGGGAAAATATCTGATAAGATTGATGTTTCTGTAAAAGCAACCTTAGCAGTACTCAACAAGTAAAAACGCATGAAAATATCGCTCCGCTCTGTTCTCCTTTTCTTTGCCATTGGCACTTCATTATACACCGTTGCACAACCCGAAGAAGACTTGTTAAGTCTCATTGGTGATTCGGTGGTTGAACGTGATTTTACATCTGCAACCTTTAAAAGCACACGCGTAATTAACCTACATAGCAATGAACAAGCGGCAGCAGGCGAAATGGATTTTCGAATCAGTCACCGCTTTGGCTTTTTGAATACAGGGGCGTATAACTTATTTGGAATGGACCAAGCACTCATGCGCTTTGGATTTGAATACGGCATAACTGATAAATTAATGGCAGGTATTGGCCGAAGTAATGTGAACAAAGCCTACGACGCATTTGCGAAATACAAGATTATTCGTCAACAGACTGGAAAGAGAAATGTACCCGTCTCCGTTTCTTATTTCGGATCAATTGTATGCAACACCATTAAATGGCCCGACCCTGGTGCACCCAATTTCTTTACATCACGACTATTCTACACCCACCAATTACTTATAGCTCGGAAATTCAATGAACAACTCTCTTTGCTTCTCGCTCCAGGTTTAGTGCATAGAAACTGGGTTGAAACTTTTGATGAGAAAAATGATGTTTTCAATGTTGGAATTGGTGGTCGATACCGAATTACAAAGCGCTTTGCAATTAACGGTGAATACATCTACAATTTACCAAATCAATTGGCCTCACAATACGCCAATTCATTTTCACTTGGATGTGATATTGAAACTGGAGGTCACGTTTTTCAGTTGCATTTAACAAATTCAACTAGCATGACCGAACCGGGATTTATTACGGAAAGTGTGGGCAAATGGAGTAAGGGTGGTATTCATTTTGGCTTCAACGTATCACGCATTTTCAACGTGCATACGCCCAAGAAAAAGATTGAAGAATAAATACTTAAGTTAAGGCTTGTCTCAATTCATCTTGTGAAATTGGCTTCACTAAAAACGCTTTCATCAGTGTCTTTTCAGCATCTTCAACTGTTTTTTTATCGGAATTTCCAGAAACATAAACAGCCGGAATCGGGGAAGACTCTTGGACTCTACGCATGGCATCAATACCATTTGAGTTATTTTCTAAACGTATATCCATTACTACTAAATCAGGAGAAAGTGCTAAAGCTAAATCAACGGCTTGTTGCCCATCTTCGGCAACACCAATCACCTCATGACCCAATTGTTCCAAATACATTTGGTGCACAAATCGAATGAGTTGATCATCGTCTACCAATAAGATTCTCATGCTCGTTTAAACGTTAGGGTGTAATGCAGTCCGTCCTTGGAGCGAATATCTAAATTTCCTTTCAATTGTGAAGCAAAAGTTCGCATTAATTTGAAACCAAGCGAATTCTTTTTTTCAAACTCGCCATCATCACCCAGCCCCGGCCCATTATCACCAATGTAAACAACTACCAGGTCATCATTCAGGTGCAGATCAATAAACACTTTCGGTTCACTCGCATGAGGAACTGCATATTTGAAGGCGTTCGTGAGCACTTCGTTTGCAAATAAACCACAAGTCACGGCCTGGTTGATTGGCAATCGAACTTCAGCACCTAAAACTTCCAACTCCACTTGTTTCTTAACGGCTAACAAACCTTTCAAATGCTCAGACAATTTTTTCACATAATCATATAAATCTATAGCCTCGAATGCATGCGATTGATATAGCATTTCATGCACCAAAGCCATGGCCTTAATTCGTGATTGCGATTCTCTATAGGCCGCAATAATTTCTTCATTCTTTTCTTGAAATGCCTGCAACTCGAGCAGGCTGTATACTACAGTCAAGTTATTTTTAACACGATGGTGAATTTCTCCAAGCAACACTTCTTTCTCTAAAAGTGACTTCCGAAGTTGCTCATCTTTCTCCTCTCTTTCAGTAATGTCTCGAAAAAAGGCATGCGTGGCAATCACCTCGCCTTCAATAATTCTTGGAACCACATTCCCTTCTAGCAACATGGTTTGTCCATTTTTCTTTTTGAATAGGGCATTTATTCCAATTACGGATTCTCCGCCAAGTACTTTTGCAAAAAGATCTTTACAGTGACTCAAAGAAAATTCATCAATCAGCTGAAACAAATTCAGATTTTCCAATTCATATTCTTCGTACCCAAAAGCATCTATCCACGCCTTATTAACGAACAAGAAATTGCCATCATTATCAACACTTTGGATAATGTCTAAACTACTTTCAAAAAGCTCGCGATACTTTTCCTCACTCGAAGAAAGTTCATTTTGAACTTGTTTAAGCGGGGTTACATCTATACCAAAGCCCATCATGAATTTCACTTCATTATCAATAACAATGGGCTTAAAACGCTTCACAGAATAATGCTTATTCCCCTCCTTATCGGTAATCTCTTCGTCAATTTCAACAATTCTTCGCTCTTCCAAACTTTGTTGAAAAGCAATTCGCCGGCTCTTGGCGAGGGTTTCATCTACATTTCTAAATTTACAATAATCAAAGTCTGTTCTTCCTATTAGCCAATTGCGAATCTCTTTATTTTTTACTGCGAATTCATTGATGAGCATATAACGCGCATCAACATCAAATACCGCTATATCCACTGCTGCTGAATTCAAAACGACTTTATAAAAATCTGCAGAGAATTTTTCAAAGGGTCTTGAGATACCATTCAAGAAAAATTGAAGTAAAATACCACGTGCAGGTCCAAAGGTATATTCATGTTTGAAATAACCATACTCCAGATGCATACCTTTGAAAGAATAATTCCTCTGCCCCTTCTCATTGGCATATCCCAAATCAGAAAGTTTTTTTTCAATCTGTTCAATGGTTGAATTTTCAGAGCTCAGTCTCTCTAAAGCTTGAACAAATTGCATGACCGGATGCCCCTTTTCTCTTTGAAAAGAATGGACCATTGAACCATTTTCATCTAAATACAGCCAATCTAAATTTGACGTTTTATTCGTTGTTGTCCACGCATGATCAGATTTTTGCATTCGCGAATGCCAAATCAAAGAACTATTACCGGTGTACTCATCGCAAATAAAATAGGCGCTTTCATGATTTGATCCGATCCAAAATTTACCATCATTGATGGTTGACACCTTGGACCATTCCATCGTTATAAAATTGAAAAGCTCAGGCCAAGAAAATTCTAAATCGAGTATTGCAAATCCAGCCCAATGATCAAAAACCTGAACTTCTAGATTAAACTCGAACGGATAAAATCTTCTCATGTATCTCAAAGATAGTTGAATTCAAAAAAAATAAGCATTCTTTCGAATGCTTATTTCAATGCATCTAAGTTTGCTTTACATGGTTAATCCGCAAGCAATGCAGGTGTAATAAAACAAAGCTCCTAAAGCCGCTGAAATTGGAATGGTGATGATCCATGCAATTAACAACTTACCCGTTACTCCCCATTTTACGGCAGAAATACGCTTTGTAATTCCAACTCCAATGATTGATCCTGTGATGGTGTGGGTGGTAGATACGGGTATTCCTCTAATTATCTCACCATTCATCTTCCAAGGAAACTTCATGCCCTCTGTAAAGAAAAGCGTAATTGCACCGGCTGTTTCTGCAGCGACTCCCTCAAAAGGTGTCACTTTGGTGATTTTATTACCCATTGTTTTTACAATTTTCCATCCACCGCTCATGGTACCAAGAGCAATAGCCGCATAGCAGGAAAGTGGCACCCAATCGGGCATTTCTTTCAGACTACCAATTTGACCACCTGCAATTAAAGCAACTGTAATGATACCCATTACTTTCTGGGCATCATTCCCACCATGCCCTATAGAGAAGGCTGCTGAGGAGAACAATTGAAAACGTTTGAACCATGCATTCGACCTTGAATTGTTCAAGGAACTTAGGAACAGGGTGAAGATTCCAATGATAACTACAATGAAGCCCAACAACAACCATTTAAAATTAGCTCCATGAAAAACAACTTTCAACCAATAAGTCTCATAATCACTCTTCAAATTAGAGGTGTCGAAGCGCAGTTTGGAGTCTTCTCCTATACGCTCAAGCAACGTGACATCTGCATGATTCGCGGTGTCCTTATCGAGTTTGGATTGAATGGCTGTAGTCAGCTCTCCATTTTCTGTTGTTTGTCCAACTTCTTTTTTGTAATCGGTACGAACTACATAAATAGTCCCTGTCTTGTCTTCCTGACCAGTTGAATCTTTACCAGGCTTGATAATCGGCGCATATTCCTTCAAACCGTCATCTTCTTTGATTGTAAGTGTCTTCTTCAGATCATCTTTGCTTATTTTCTTGTCAAAAACCAACGTATAGGCACTTCCACCGTTAAAGTCTTTTTTAAATTCCAAAGCATTCCATACAGCGTAACAAGTACCTGCTATGATGGCCAATGAAACCAATTTCATTGCGATACCCTTTCTGAATGAATTTAAAAACCAAATGGAAATTAGGTATGACATAATCATACCCGCTAATGGTGCTACTACAATGAAAATAGCAGTAGCTATAATGATACCTGAGTTGATTGCACCCCAGCCAAACGCGGCGAGAAAAGCCCCAGAAAATCCACCAATCAACGTATGTGAAGACGAGGAAGGAATTCCATACCACCACGTGATTAGATTCCAAGTCACTGCACTTAGTAACCCCGCAAAAATCATGGGCAGCGGATGCATGGCATTGGCAATGTATGCTTCCTTTACAGATTTGGCTATGGTAGTTGCAACACTATGGTCTTTGAAAATGAAGAATGCCGCAAAGTTGAATAATGCAGCCCAAAGTACCGCCTGAAAAGGTGTTAAAACTTTGGTTGAAACTACCGTTGCTATGGAGTTTGCAGCATCATGAAACCCATTGATAAAATCAAAGATGAGCGCCATTGCTATGACTGCTATTAAAAGGAATGAATATTCCATATGTACTTTCCTAAGAGTTTTTAACCAAAATTGATTCTAACACATTAGCTACATCTTCACATTTATCAGTTGCCGTCTCTAAGCTGCTCAAAACCTCTTTAGTTTTGATCAACTCCAACGGATCTATTGCCTCTGCAAATAAACGAGCTATGCTGTCATCAAACAAATCATCTGCATGATTCTCTAGTGAATTGATGCGCACTATGGCTTCGCGCACACGCTGCGCATTTTTCATTTGACGCATGTCTCTTACAGCCACATCTATCTCCATCACTTGCTTCAATAAGACTTCGCTCATTAATTCCATTGTTTTGGAAAACTCTTTTACATTGTACAATTGAATGCGTGAAGCACAACCGTTGATAAAATCGGCAATATCATCAATACTCGTTGCCAATGCGTGTATATCTTCTCTGTCAAATGGAGTAATAAAATTCTCTGACAATTCCATGAAAATGCGATGAGTTATTTCATCACCTTTATGCTCTAGATCACGGATGGTGCGAATAGCAGCAGCCACTTGCTCTTGATCTCGCATTTGAAACATTTGGTGAAATACTTTTGCCTGCTCGACCAAATTCGATGTGTCCTCAGCAAAAAGATCGAAGAACATAGCATTCTTCGGGATCATA
>VGFR01000071.1 GCA_016868835.1 Bacteroidota bacterium
ACTTATAGACAGTCTTTTCAATACGCCCTTTGTAAGCAACCCGCTTCAAATTTCTTTTTAGAATCCGAATTTGGTGTTTCAAGGCTCTGTTGCTAACTTGTACTCCAAAATTATTTGAAATGAGGTATTTTACTTTTGCACTTTTTTGCTTTGTTATTCCTGCTATGAACGCACAGGTTGATTTACCTGTTGGGTTCACTTCTTCTGAACTTGAACAAATAGCACGCGGTGATTTTCAAATTCAATCCTCTTCAGTAAGGGGAATTGCAACACAGCCTCCTTTCACTAATCTCAGATCCATGGCTGAGTGGGAAGAAATCCAGTGCTTAACCGTTGCTTGGATTTCATACCCGTCAATTTTGAAACAAATTGTTGCGAATGCAAAGAACCAAACACTGGTAATAATACTAAGTGAAAATGTAGCTGCGACTGAGAATTATCTGAACGCCACGAATACCGGAGGACCCGCATTTACTGACATGGATAATGTAATTATTCTTCCAGCAAATTTCGATAGTGTTTGGATGCGTGATTATGCTGCCAACCCTGTTTACGGCAACGAAGTAGATACCTTGATGTTAGTCGATTGGATATACAATAGGCCTACAAGACCAAATGATGATGCTTCTCCTCAAACCATTGCAGATTATCTTGGATTGAACCTTTACACCATGACTGAAGCTCCAGACGATCTTGTAAATACCGGGGGGAATTGGATGGTGGATGGTTTCGGAACGGCGTTCGCAAGTGAACTTATTCTTGAGGAAAATCAAAGTGGAAATTCATACGGAGTAACTGCAAAATCAGAAGCGGATATTGATCTATTGGTAGAAGAATATCTTGGAATTGATAGATATATTAAAATGCCAATGTTGCCTTATGATGGAATTCACCACATTGACATGCACATGAAATTACTTGATGAGCAGAGATTGTTGATTGGTGAGTATCCTGCGGGTGTTTCAGATGGGCCTCAGATTAACGCCAATATGGAATACGTCGTAAGTAATTTCATGAACAAATGGGGCGAGCCTTATGAAGTAATTCGCATTCCAATGCCTCCAAGTGCTGGAGGTAACTGGCCAAGTTCAAATCCACCTTCCTCCTACAGAACCTATACCAATGCTGTCTTCGTGAATGATATGGTTATATTACCCATATACAGGGAGGAATATGATACCACGGCACTTCGCATTTGGCAAGAGAGTTTGCCAGGTTATCAAATTATTGGAATTGATTGTGATAACCAAACAGATAATATCATATCCGCGAGTGGTGCCATTCACTGCATCACGCACAGCGTTGGTGTAAATGATCCGCTATTAATTTCTCATAATCCATTAGATGATACAACCAACACAACAACGCCATATGAAGTGGTGGCATACATGAATCATAGAACTGGTGTTGCGGCAGGTAGATTGTATTGGAAAACAGATTTACTTGGCTCGTATAATCTGGTAGATATGGTTTCTATTGGTAACAATGAGTGGTCGGGTCTCATTCCTGCTCAACCAGCGGGGACAACTGTTTATTATTATGTGGAAGGTGAAAGCAATTCAGGTAAGATTCTACAGCGTCCAATTGCAGCCCCTACCGCTTACTGGTCTTTCGATGTGTTGGGACCAGATGCCATTCAGGAAGAAGCATTCGCATTTAGTAGAATTTTTCCGAATCCGGCTTCAGCAATTACGTGTGTAGAATTCGAATCTTTTGCCACCCAGCGTGCTACGGCATTTGTTGTGAATGCAAATGGACAACGTGTTGATCAAGTTTTTGACTCTACCATTTCACCAGGAAAGAATAAGTTTTTTATTCATGCCAACAAATACGCAGCCGGCATGTATTACATTCAACTCGTTGGAGAAAAAGGAGTATATCAATTGCCATTTGTTGTAGAATAATGAGCAGTAGAAGAGGTTTCTTGTCGCGATTGGCACTGCTAGGTGCTGGAGTTGCCGCTTCTCCATTGGTTTTGGGTGAAGTATTGAAGAAGAAAAAAAGTATTGCAAGAAATGTCAAGCCAATTGTTATTTCCACATGGGATCATGGAGTGGCTGCCAATGATGCTGCCATGCAAGCTTTGAAGAGTGGCGGTGATGCATTAGATATGGCCGAAAAAGGCGTTTACAATACAGAAAGTGATTTAAAAAATTTAAGTGTTGGCCTGGGTGGACTGCCTGATCGAGATGGAATAACTACGCTTGACGCATCAATTATGGATTACAAGCATAGAGCGGGCAGTGTAGCTTGTGTCTCGGGCTATGCGCACCCAATCTCAATTGCTCGGGGTGTACTTGAGAAGACTCCCCATGCTATGCTAGTAGGAGAGGGTGCCGAGCAATTTGCGGCATCGTTGAAATTTGAAAAATCGAGTTATACCAACCCCGAAGCTCAAAAAGCATGGAAGGAATGGTTGAAGACTTCCGAATACAAGCCAATCATTAATATTGAGAATCACGATACCATTGGACTTCTTGCTCAAGACTCAAAAGGACAATTGGCAGGTGCTTGCACAACAAGTGGGCTAGCATTTAAAATGCACGGCAGAGTAGGAGATAGTCCAATCATAGGGGCTGGATTATACGTAGATAATGAAATAGGAGCTGCAACTTGCACGGGCTTGGGTGAGACCGTGATTCGTTCATGTACTTCTTTTTTGGTTGTTGAACTCATGAGACAGGGGGCTAGTCCGCAGGAGGCATGTGAAGAAGCTATCAAGAGACTCTATGCAAACAATTCCTTCATGACAGACGAGTATCAAGTTGGCGTGTTGGCGCTCCGCGCCGATGGAGAATTTGGCGCATTTGGCTTAAGAAAAGGCTTTACGTATGCCATTTGCCAGAACGGTCAAAACGAATTGAGGGAAGCCAAAAGCTTAATCTAGAATCAATGCAGAATTTTGAAAACCAATTCTTTCAAAATATCGCCACTGTCAAATGATAATCCTTTTACACCTTTAAGCTGTTCTTCGGAATCTCTGAGGTAACCCAGAATACGTTCTGATTTTGCAGGAGAATAATTTTTTTCAGCTTCTTTGAAATTACGCATGGCAAATGAAGTGATTCCAAGCTCTTTGTATGCTTCTGATTTGCTTTGACTATTCAGAATGAGGCAGAGCTTTGCAAAAAACGGATACAGCGCAGGTAGAATCATAGCAACCGGATTCTGCTTCGGGTTGTTTTCGAAGTAATGAATAATGCGATTTGCTTTCAATACATCTTTTGTAACCAAGGCATCTTGAAGCTCCCAAACGTTGTAATCTTTTGAAATGCCTATGTGATCTTGTATGATTTGAGAGGTGATTTCATCTCCCGGTTTTAAAATCAGTCGAAGTTTTTCAATTTCATTCACCAACTTGTGAAGGTCTGACCCCAAATAGTCTGCAAGTAACTGAGCATTGGAACCGCCAACAGTTAATTGTTTCTCTTTTACAAATGTGTTCACCCATTCTGAAAGCGCATAGTCTTTGATTTTAGCTGATTCAAAGACCTTGGCCTTCGATTTAAATGCCTTGAAAGCTTGACCTCTTCCATCGAGCTTGCCATTTTTGTAGCAAAAGGCCAGAACAGTTGTTGGAGTTGGATTTTGAATGTAGTCGACTAATTTTTTTGTTGCATCTTCTTTTTTCCAATCCTTCAAATCTTGAGCCTCTCGAACAATAACTAACTGCAAATTACCACCCATTGGAAATTCTTTGCTTGTTGACAGAATGTGCTCCAAAGTCGTGTCTTTACCATAATAAATATGCAAGCCAAATGCTTTTTCAGCTTCATCTAACAATTTATCTTCAAGCGCATCAGCAATGATATCAATGAAATAACTCTCTTCGCCATGCAATAAATAGATGGGCGAATGATTTTTCATTTCTATGTCACGAATAATGCGCAGGTGTTCCATGTTTGCAAATATCGGTTATTCCCATTTTAAATGACGCACTGATCGGCCTTCCTCTTGAATTTCTTTTAAAGCCGCAATGCCAATTTTAATGTGATTGTCTACAAAGTGACTTGAAACTTTTTGGTCACTTTCACTGGTTTTGACGCCTTGCGGTGTCATGGGTTGATCACTTACCAAAAGAAGAGCGCCGGTAGGTATTTTATTGTGAAATCCAACGCTAAAAAGAGTTGCCGTCTCCATGTCGATAGCCATGGCACGTATTTTCTTCAAATACAATTTAAATTCATCGTCATGCTCCCAAACTCGACGATTTGTGGTATACACCGTTCCTGTCCAATAATCCAATCCGAAATCGCGAATGGTAGATGAAACGGCACGTTGCAATGTGAAAGCGGGCAGGGCAGGAACTTCTGGCGGGAAATAGTCATTTGCGGTACCCTCTCCACGAATGCCTGCAATGGGTAAGATGTAGTCGCCAATTTCATTTCGCTTTTTTAATCCACCACATTTCCCTAAAAACAAAACAGCTTTCGGTTGAATAGCACTTAATAAATCCATGATAGTGGCAGCATTAGCACTGCCCATGCTGAAGTTAATCATGGTTATGTTGTCTGCGGTTGCCGTAGGCATCGCCTTATTTTCGCCAACAATTTCAACTTGATGCCACTCTGCAAATTTTTTGAGGTATTCATCAAAATTTGTAAGTAAAATATAGGGTGCAAATTTTTCAAGGGGTGTCCCTGTGTAACGAGGCAGCCAATTGGTTACAATTTCTTCTTTTGTTTTCATATTTAAATAAAGTGGTAATTTGCGAAAAAAAGCAATTGGTCGTGAAAGATTTTGAATTTCCTTTCAAACAATTAAAAATTAGAAAAGGTGAGGGTGGGAAAGAAGCATGGGATTGCGTGAGGAAAAAATGGGTTTCACTATCTCCTGAAGAATTTGTGCGTCAACAAGCAATTCTTTTTTTAGCAGAAAACATGGGGTTCCCATTGGAGAGAATGTCTGTAGAGAAACAAATTCTGGTTAATGAAAGAAAGAGAAGACCCGATTTGGTTCTCTATGATCGTATGTTTTCTGTTTTACTTGTTGCTGAATTTAAATCGCCTGAGATACCAATAAGCCAAGCTGTATTAGATCAGGCCGCCATTTATCATTTAGATTTGAATCCCATGTATATTCTCATTTCAAATGGAGTTCAGACAGCAATTTGCAAAAAAAATGATTCAGGTAAATGGCTTTGGTTGTCATCATTCCCCGATCTTAATGCGCCGTTATCATTGAATTAACTTGTTGGAATGGTCATGCAAAAAAAGACTCTCCAATGACCAAAATTTTCTTTTGCATACGGGCCATTTTTAAATTGTGAAAGCACCTGATACTTCACCCCGAACCCGTAAATGTTGTACATGAAACGAACCGAAGGCCAAAGTTCTACAATTCTTCTACCCTCCAATTTTTTCTTAGTCCAAGTGAATTTTTCTGATTCAGTTTTTTGCTTGCCAGTGACATTTTGTGCAATGTTGAACTCGAAGGTTTGAAGGAAGTCAATGGACAAATGTTGGTTGGCACCACGACGTATAAAAGAATGGCGTGCACCAAGTGTTACTCCAAATTTATTGGTACGGTATGATTTTGAATCCCAAGCACGATCGTTCAAAAAGGTGCTTTCATTTATTGCAGTTGGTAACGGACAAGACATATACTCATATGAATTGCCATAGATCAATGCGAAATGATTTGAAAGATCTTTTTTTGTCTCCGACACCAATCGAAACAAGGTGTAATTGCTTTCAGCGCTGTACGGCGAAGTTTTATAATTCGTGGGTATTCCAATGCTGAACTGAATCATACTCCAAGTAGCAGATTCACCATTTAGCCCACCCAATTTAAAATTCTCAGTTCGTTTCATTACAGAATCAACATCGATCATGAAACCAACGGGTTGTGCGAGTATGGCGCTTGTGAACAAAAAAGCTGCAAAAAAGAGAGCGTATTTATTCATGGGACATAGGCAGGTTGATAATCTCATTCAAGAAGTGAATACGTAGGGTGCAGCTTTTGCAATGTGGAATGGCTAAATTCATCAATCCAAAAAAATAGTTCGATCCTGGAGGTACTTCCTCCACAACGGAATAGGATTCGTTACCATAACGCATTTCGGTATGCATACGATCAAATCCAAATGATTTCAATTCTTCTTGCTCATTCAGTACGGAAATGAATACATTGGCTTGTTGATTCATTGTTTTTTCCATTCCGAATTGCATTACTTCCAGTTTTTTCTGAACCAGTGAATCATCATTGAAACAAAAAGAGATTTCAGAATGTAATGAGTCAATCCGATGAAATTCACAATGGCTAAATCTTGATTTTAAAAAGGATAGAGAAGTGTCTTCTTTTACCTCAGTCAAAAATTTACTCGCCTGCGGAACACCATATCCATGTGCATAGTCATAGTATGGATATAGATGCCCAGATTTACGCATGGCTTCCATTACTTCGTATGCATCCCAGTCAGGGTGCAACTCTTTTACGCATGCAACAAACCCTGTAATTAATGGCGCCGCGAATGATGTGCCATTGGCAAATTCAATTTTTTCGTCTGCAACATATAGTTCGCCAATGGCACATAAATCGGGTTTCATTCTACCGTCTGCAGTAGGTCCAATACTTGAGAATTCCGAATGCAGAAAGCTAAATGGAGAGATGGATCCAATAGATAATATATCAGTTGCATCTGCAGGCGCACCAATAATTTCCCAAGCCCCATCATATTCATTCCCTGCGGAATTCACTATCACAATTCCACGTTCTGCGGCCTGTGAAGCAACACGAGAAATACGTGCACTAACGCCATCCATTTTATCTCTTGAAAACAATTGAGTGGTGAAGCTCAAAGATGAGTTGATAACAGATGCCCCTTGTTGATCTGCCCATTCCAAGGCTTGAATCCATTGTATGTCGTTTAGTGAGCGCAATGCGCCCAACTGAGGAGTAACGCGTGCTAAAATAAATTTCGCACCTGTTCCTAACCCAAAGCGAATACTATCTATTTTACCAGCTACACACGAAAGAACTCGTGAACCGTGTGTGGAATAAGAATAAATAGATTTAGATCGTGGATGAATGAAGTCTTTCGTGGCGATAATTCTATTTTCATTACGAATGTGTTGAAAAGCGGCTCCAGTGTCTACTCCCTTAAAACCCGCATCTAAAATGGCAACAATGACATTGCGACCAGTAATGTTGTTGTTTTGAAAAATGGAACCTTCCATGTTTTCAACACTCTGCTCAATTGATGTTACTTGATCATTTGACAGTGTGTCTTTTTTCAAATCAACAGCGCATAACTCCAAAGCTTCTGAATCGTAGGCAGAAGTGTCAATTGTTGAGACAAAAGATAATCTTGAAATATGATCCCAATTTTTGTTGCTGCACGTAATCACAGCACCGTTGAGCCATTTGCTCGAACCATGAATGCTGTCGACATGTTGTTTTACCTCTTCAATATATCTGGCAGATACAGGTTGGTCTTCTATGGTGAATTGCACGCCAAGCCTATTTCTACGCAACAGAGCCTCTTGAGTGAAAATATCTTCTACTTTCCAGCTGAGTGCATCTTTGTCTTTGAAAAATACCCATCCGGTAATTTGACCTTGAATCGTATTGCCTGCCCAACAACCCACAACAAATACAAGTAGTGTAATACCTTTGCGCAAGAATGAACTTTTCATGTTATGGCGAATATAATTGATTTACGAAGCGATACGGTTACAAAACCATCTGAGGCAATGAAAGAACGCATGTTCACTGCTGAATTGGGCGACGATGTCTTTCAGGAAGATCCAACGGTAAATGAACTGCAACAATTGGCTGCAGACCTCTTTGGAATGGAAGCGGCATTATTTTGCTCGAGTGGAACTCAAACCAATCAAATTGCCATAGGAGTGCATTGTAACCCAGGCGACGAGTTGATTTGCAGTAATATGGCGCACATCTATGTTTATGAGGGTGGCGGAATTGCTTTAAATAGTGGAGTTTCGGTGAGGCTCGTTCCTGGTGATAGAGGGAGATTCACAGCAGACGACGTACTGAATAACATCAATAATAAACATGATATTCATTTGCCATTGACTCGACTGGTTTGCATTGAAGATACCATGAATAAAGGTGGTGGTGCCATTTGGGATATTCGGGATATTTCGAAAATATCCAACGCTTGTAAACAAAATGGACTCGCGTTTCATTGTGATGGTGCACGCTTGTTCAACGCATTAATTGAATCGGGGGTGTCTGCAAAAGAATATGGCTCGTATTTCGACTCCATAAGCATTTGTTTAAGCAAGGGGTTGGGAGCTCCTGTAGGAAGTCTATTGCTCGGCTCGAAAGCATTTATTGAGAGGGCAAGGCGTCGTAGGAAAAGTCTTGGCGGCGGTATGCGTCAAGCAGGCATGCTCGCTGCGGCCGGAATTTATGCTTTGCAGGTTGAGCGTCTGAGACTTTCTGAAGATCACCAAAGAGCCAAAGAAATAGAGCAGTTGTTACTTCACTTAAAACATGCACAAGAGGTAATGCCCGTAGAGACCAATATATTCATTTGGAAACCGAAGGGCGGTAAATCTTTACCCTTGGTGGAAATACTTAAAGCGAATGGAATTTTGTGTTTCCCTTTCGGTAATGAATGGATTCGATTTGTATTTCACCGCGATATTACAAATGAGCAGTTCCAGGATTTGAAAAAAAGATTAGAGGCAATTACCTTTTAATTTCAAACGGCAAGCTTATGGTTTCTTCTTCGTTTGTACGAATAACCATAAGGTAAATGCCATTGACCAGTTCCGTATCAAAGTGGGTGTTTTGTTGCAACGGTAATATGATTTGGGTGTGAACCTCTTTTCCAGTTAAGTCGTAAATGCTGGCAATGGCCGTTGTATTCAATGACAATTCTAAATTGAATTTTCCATTTGAAGGGTTGGGATAAAGAGCAATGCCTTGAGATGCGTCCAATTCTGAAATGGAAACGCAATCTGCAATATTGAAGTTGTAATCAAAAGTGCATCCTTGATCATCTGTAATCACCATGTTGTATCCACCAACACCTAAATCAGTGATTGGATTTGCGTTTGATAAGGGGGTTCCTGAGGCTGATGTCCAGTTGAATTCATATGGAGCGGTGGCACCTGTCACGTTTACCAAAATTTGTCCATCGGAAAAACCACAATTGGGATTGGTAACAGAGGTGCTAATGAGCCAAGGCTCTGGAATGTTGATTGTATATTCAGAATTAAGTATGGTGCCACATGCCGTGGTAGCTGTTAATGTATACATACCTGGTTCAATATTTTCAATGTTCAAATCAGAAGATGTAAATCCATTGTTGCTTGTCCATGATGCAGTGAAATTAATTCCTGCACCCACAATGTAAGGATAGATACTGCCATCTGCGACATCTCCCTTTTCTAACGGACAAGTAACGCTA
>VGFR01000072.1 GCA_016868835.1 Bacteroidota bacterium
TTCGGAGACCCAAATCGCTCTATGAGCTTTCGGGTGCGAATAGGACCCAAATGCCTAATTTGAGATAAAACAACCAATGCAAATTCATCTTCTGAAACCATACAACAAAGTTGTTGCATTCATGAAAGATCTACAAAAAGCGGTTATGTGAAAACAGAATAAATTACTTGCCTTGAATGAACAATTCAATGGCCTTGCTCATACTCGGAGCCTTCGTACTTGGTGCCATTACGTCTATGCGCAACTTAGCTTTTTCAACGGCTTGAGCGGTGGTTTGTCCGAACACTGCAATTTTGGTTGTGTTCTGTTTGAACTTGGGAAAGTTCTTGAATAAAGACTCTATATCTGAAGGAGAGAAGAAAACCAGCATGTCATATTTCACATCGGCAAGATCACTTAAATCACTGCAAACGGTTTTGTACATGATGGCCTTGCTGTATTTGATTCCTTCCTTATCTAATGCATCTGGAATGCTTTGCTTCAACATATCTGAACATGGCAACATGAATTGCTCTGTCTTATGCTTTCTCACGAAATCCATGATTTCCGCAAAGGTTCCGTTTCCGTAAAATATTTTTCTTTTGCGAAACTGGGTATACTTCTGAAGATAAAAAGCAATGGCCTCGCTTAGGCAAAAATACTTCGTATTATCAGAGACAGTTACCCGCAATTCTTTGGCTAATCGGAAGTAATGATCCACAGCATTTCTACTCGTAAATAGGACCGAAGGATGTTCTGCGTAATCTATTCGTGACTGTCTGAAATCTTGCACGTTTACACCTTCAACATGGACAAAAGGTCTGTAGTCAATTTTCAACTTAAACTTTTTTGCAAGATCAACATACGGGTTCTTGTCGGAACCAGGATCCTGTTGCGTTATTAAGATAGTTTTAATCTTCTCTGCCATGTTTTTCACTATGCAATCACCTCAAAATTATTCACCGAATGAAACAAAATTTTTCCAAATACAGCCAACGGTAAAAATTCGAAAGTGCAAAGGTAAAAAAAGATATAGAAAAATGGCACTCCTGATTGCAATGCCCCGAAAATTCCTTGAATAACCGAAACAGCCGCAAACAATACCAGAATTATAAAACCAGTAATGACCCAATAATGAGCCATTTGAAGTGGCATATATGCCGCGCACAGCATGGGTAAAAATGCGGCGATTGATGCGCTTTTGGCTGATATACTAAGAAATTTATTGTAGTCGGTCAAAATTTGATCTCCTCCGCCAATGGCTAAACCAATCATGAAAGTAACCAACCAGCGTAAACCAAAAAGTAAAAACACTACCCCACAAGAGAATGCGAAAACTTCAAATTTCGACCAAGAAATATCTAACGGATAATAATTCAAAACAAAGAACGTCATTACGAATCCTCCTACTAAAACGAAAGCAAAGAGGAGCAAGCCATGCATCCACGAACTCCCCTCTCTGCGGTCTTCCATTTTAAAGTATCTTCTGCTAAAAAGGGCACGAAACAAGTTGCGAATAAAATTTGCATCGCGATTCACCAGCACCAGAATAAGTACAACAACTAAAAAAAAAGGAAACATCCAATCTTCTGCCAATTGTGGTGATATTCGAAGTGCCGCTTCTCTCATCGAATCATATTTAAGAAATTAACTTCCTGTTCTGAAAGGTGTCTGTATCTTCCTCGAGGTAAATCCTTCTTCGTTAAACCGGCAAACATGACACGATCCAATTTAATGACAGTGTAACCCAAGTGTTCAAATATTCTACGCACAATTCTATTTCTTCCACTGTGAATGCGTATTCCAACTTGTTTCTTGGTTTTCGATCCATCAACATCTACATACTCTACCTCATCTGCACGAATAAAACCGTCATCTAAAACAAACCCTTCTCTAATTTTATCTAAATCTTGTGTTCTTACTTTCTGCTCAGTTTCCACATGATACAATTTTGGAAACTCATGCTTTGGGTGTGTCAGTCTCTTGGCCAATTCACCATCATTGGTAAATAACAATAATCCTGTTGTAGCTCTATCCAATCTACCCACCGGATAAATGCGCTCCACACAAGCATCAGATACCAACTCCATAACAGTTCTTCGATCTTGTGGATCTTCCATGGTAGTCAAATAACCCTTCGGTTTGTTAAGTAAGATGTAACGCATTTTTTCCGGACGCAATACGCGATCATCGTACTTCACTACATCATTCTTAGGGTCTATTTTCGTTCCCAATTCCTTCACAACTTGACCATTCACTGTAACCAATCCCAACTCAATCAGTTGATCTGCTTCTCTGCGTGAGGCAATTCCAGCGTTGCTTAAAAATCGATTCAATCGCATTAATCCCTGTCTCTCTGTGCGAGAGATGTAGGCCTTTTCAGGAACAAACTCCTTATTTAATCTCTCCTTACGTGGTCTATCTTCATTCGACGCATCTCCGCTTCGCTCCCTTCGTTCAAATCCACGTGAATTGCCTCGATCATTTCTATTGTATCCGCGATCATTTGAAGAACGTCGCTCTCTGTCGCCGCCAGATTCACTGCGTGTGCCTCTTGAATATCCACCACGACCTCCCGATGAAGGTCTACGACTTCCATCTTTTGGCGTCTCAGTGCGATTGCGATTTTCATTGCGGTCACGATTCTCATTGCGGTCGCGGTTGCGATCGTCTCTTGAAGCATATTTTTTGTTCGTCGACTCCCGTCGGCTCTGCGGAGCTCCGTCCGCACGTCTGTTTGTTGATCTGCGATTCATTTCTATTTCAAAAATAAAGGGACACCTTTGTTTGAGATGTCCCTTCTATTATTCTGGGAAGAATTATTTCTTCTTTTTGTCGTCTGACGCTGCATTTTCTGCGGCAATAGAAGCACGTGTAGCTTGAATTGCAACAACTGCTGCTGCTTCAGCTTCCAATACTTTACAACCGGTCACTTGAATATCACGCACACGAATCATATCACCGATATTCAAACCTGAAATGTCCAATGTAATTTCATTTGGAAGTTCCTCAGGCTTGCCGAAAATACGAACTTTACGGTAGTTGATTGCTAAACGTCCACCTGCCTTAACACCTTCAGAGTTACCGGTCACACGTATTGGCAATGCACATTTAATGGCCTTACCAGGAATCAATTCCAATAAGTCAATGTGTACCACTTTGTCTGAAACGGGGTGACGTTGCAAGTCTTGAATAATGGCATGCTTCACGGTACCATTCAGGTCCAACAACAATTCCAGCGTATCTGAAGACGCTGCAATTTTGTCCATGTCTTTTTCAGTGATGCTGAAGTGTACTACTTCAGATCCACCATACAATACACCCGGAATTTGCTCGTTGCGACGTAATTCCGAAGCATTTTGTCTTCCTACGCTCTCGCGGGTAGAGCCGCTCAATGAAAATTGCTTCATAGTTTATAGATTTAAGAGATAATAAATTTCGAACTTATACTTTTATTTTCAATTAGATTATGCAGCACACTCGCAAACAATTCCGAGATATCTAACACTCTAATTTTATCTTTTGGTTTTCCATCTTTCAATGGAACACTGTTGGTTACAATCAATTCCTTCATCACCGAATCTTGCACACGTTCATAGGCAGGCCCGCTTAAAATAGGATGGGTGCAAACAGCGCGCACGGAGGTTGCACCGTGTTCAAGCATCATCTCTGCTGCCTTACACAAGGTCCCTGCTGTATCAACCATGTCGTCAATAATGATAACATCTTTACCTTTCACATCACCAATTACAGTCATGCTTTCTATTTGATTCGCCACTTTACGTTGTTTGTAACAAATGGCCAAGTCTAGTCCTAAGATCTTTGCGTAGGCGCTTGCTCTTTTCGTACCGCCCGTATCGGGTGCTGCAATAACTGTATTTTCTGTCTTAATGGTTTCTAAATACGGAATGAAAATGGTGCTTGCGTACAAATGGTCTACAGGAACCTCAAAGAATCCTTGAATTTGTTCTGCGTGCAGATCCATGGTAATTACACGATTCACACCTGCTGCAGTTAAGAGATTAGCAACCATCTTCGCTCCTATGGGAACACGTGGTTTGTCTTTTCTATCTTGTCTTGCGTAACCGAAGTACGGCATTACTGCAACAATACGCTTCGCGCTAGCACGCTTAGCCGCATCAATCAACAATAAAAGCTCAAACAAGTTATCTGTTGGTTGGAAGGTAGATTGAACAATGATTACATCTTTTCCACGTACCGTTTCTTCAATGGAAGGCGAAAATTCTCCATCAGAGAAATGTTGAATAATCACATTTCCAAGATCTACTCCAAATGCTTTCGCAATGCCTTCTCCAAGGTATTTAGATGATGATCCTGCCAATATTTTCACCATGTCGTTCATGTGCTGCTTTTGAAAAGGAGTGCAAATATAGTGAATTTTAATGAATTAGCACATAAAAAAAGCCCCCGAAGGGGCTTAAACGAAAAGATAATGACTACAACAATAAAAAGATTAACCCCGCAGCCCAGCCAATTGCTTCGGCCTACTTGGAGTTGAATGTATTCATAGTCAAGCCTAACCCAATGAATGCAAAAGATAAACATCCGGCTACAGCTTTTTCAACAACCACAGCCAAATCACTCTTCTCTTCTAGGGTCCATTCACCCAAAACATAATCTACCTGCTGACCTTTGGCAAATTCCTTCCCAACACCCACGCGAATACGCGCGTAATCTCCCGTATTCAATATCTGCTGAATGTGCTTCAACCCATTGTGTCCCCCATCACTTCCCTTTCCTCGCATGCGCACCTTCCCGAATGGAAGAGCCAAATCATCTGTGACGACCAAGACATTTTCAATGGAAATTTTTTCCTGCTGCATCCAATATCTAACAGCATTACCTGATAAATTCATGTAGGTCGAAGGTTTTATCACAATGAACGTCTTCCCCTTAGACCGAAACTCTGTTTTATCTGCATATCTATCCGTTGCGAATGTGACTTTGTGCTTCAACGCCAATTCATCAGCAACTAAAAATCCAATGTTATGACGGGTATTCGCATATTCAGCGCCTATATTTCCCAATCCAACAATTAAGAATTTCATTTTACTTCCAAGCTTTTACAATGAGACCTGTACCCGTTTCATGACTACCACTGACATCAAAAGCATTCAAGATTAATGCAACCGGCATTGTAATCACATAATAAAATGGAAGAAGTATGAAGAATAACTTCGACGTATTCAACATAAGCATGGGATACTTCATTGACAATTTCCAAGATAATTTTCCTGGAGCACCATAACTGTATCGAGCCTCCACCCGCGAAAATCCGGCACGCTTGCATTTTTCTTCAATCTCATCTATTCCATACCCATCTCTTACGTGCTCTTCAATAAACGAAGTTTCTCCGTCGTCATGCACGTCACTTCCCCCCATATTGCTGGGTGTGCTGATCAACAACATACCCCCCTTTTTTAGACTCGCACAATAATTTGTAAGCACTTGAACGTCTTCCTCAATGTGCTCCATTACGTCTACACACAAAACCAAATCAAATTTTTCGGGCTGAACGAAGGTCACCAAATCGCCCACTTCAAACGTCACTTGTTTCTTTCCCAATTTGATAAAAAACCCGTTGCAATCTGCAACCTGTTCCTCTTTCACATCAACCGCTATAATCTGAGCCTGTTTGAATTTTTTACTCATCCAAAAAGTGTACTGACCAAACCCAGATCCCGCATCGAGAATGTTTTTCACATCATTGAAATTTAATTTCTTTAACTCACTTCGAATGTGCCATGAACGGAGCAAAAGCACGTCGAGAAGAAAATAAAAAATCTTTCGCAAAAAAGGCGTGGAATTGAAAACAGAACCGAGAGAGCGTTTAATGGGATCGTATTGCATGGCTTTACTTCTTCAACAGATTGTCAATGGTTTCAAAATAATCCAAAGAATCATCAATGTAATACTGCAGTTCCGGAACCTTTCTCATCTGCTTTCCCACTTTCAAACCCAATGCACGCTTTACCGAAGAATGATTGGTCTTGAGCCCTTTCAATGCGCTCTCCTTTTTTTCGGAAGGAAATACACTAATATAAACCTTAGCCAAACTTAAGTCAGGCGCAACTCTTACTTGTGTTATGGTTACCATAAGACCTTCAACCCATTCGTGAGCATGCTGTTGAAATAAGACAGACAACTCACGCTTCATGAGAGAAGCAAATTTTTCTAAACGCACACTTGCCATGTGGCAAAGGTAATGTTTTAAGTTTGCACTATGCTTTCTTCCATTCAAATTCGGCAAGGTCAAAAATCAGACATTCCCCAAACGCTGGAATTAATTCGTGAATTAGCCACTTATGAACGTGCAACTCATGAGGTCACAGTGAACGAGTCAGAAATGAACAACTGGTTCGAAAAAGGAATATATTCTTTCTTCGTTGCTGAAAAAAATCAAGAAATCATTGGCATTTCGCTCTACTACATTCGCTACAGCACGTGGAAAGGTCCCATGTTGTATTTGGAAGACATTGTTGTCAAGGAAGAATTTCGAAGAAACGGCATAGGTGGATTATTGTTCGAAGCCACTGCCAAGCTTTGCCTAAATTGCAACTATTACGGAATGACCTGGCAAGTCCTGGATTGGAACACCCCAGCCATTGCATTTTATAAAAAATACAACAGCGAAATATCTACCGAATGGTATAACGGTAAATTAACTTCGCTTCAAATGAAAGAGGCCAAATGGAGAAAATAACTGTGCATAAATTTGGAGGAGCCTCTGTAAAAGATGCGACCTCTGTGCGAAATGTGGGGCAATTGGTATCAACACTACCCGGAAAAAAAATCATCATTGTATCGGCAATTGGCAAAACAACCAATGCTTTAGAGAAAATCATTGATTTGCGATGGAACAACTTACCCGTTGAGTCAGAGTTGAATGAAATTTTTGCTCTTCATGAATCCATTTCCAACGAATTAAGCCTGGAACAAAATCTGTGGAAGAATCATTTTTCAGAACTACAAGCTACACTTTCAAAAGAGAAATCAAATCTGTATGATGAAGCTTATGATGAAATCATTGGTTTCGGCGAATTGCTCTCAACACAGATAATATCAGAACATTTCAACCAGATTCAGATTGAAAACACCTGGATTGATAGTGCCCTATTTGTAAAAACAGACTACAGATATCGCGATGCACGCATTGATTGGGAAGCCTCGCAACAAGCTTATTTCAAAATACCCGATTTTCAAACACTGATTGTTCAAGGATTCATTGGCAGCACTCCTACCAATCAAAGAACTTCGTTGGGAAGAGAAGGTTCAGATTTTTCTGCAGCCATTGCTGCTTTTTTAAGCAACGCAATTTCAGTAACCATTTGGAAAGATGTACCCGGCTTGTTGAATGGTGATCCGAAATGTTTTACACCTACTCACTTACTTGAAGAAATATCATTCAGAGAAGCAGTTGAACTCGCCTATTACGGAGCAAGTGTTATACATCCTAGAACTGTAAAACCCTTGCAAAACAAGAATATTCCATTGTACATAAAATCTTTCCTTCACCCCGAAGGAAAAGGAACAACAATACACGAAAAAGAATCGAATGATCGTTCGGTTTCTTCTTACATTTTAAAACAAAATCAAACGCTGATTTCCATTGCAACCAAAGACTTTAGTTTCGTTGTTGAGGATAACTTAACAGAAATTTTCTCAGCTTTCAGTCATTTAGGAATTCACGTGCACATGATGGAAAACTCTGCATTGAATTTTTCTGCATGTGTGGCTTGTAGTGAAGAAAAAATAAAGGCGCTCATTGATCAATTGCCCAAATTTCAAATCCGATACAATACCAATTTGGCCATTTTAACCATTCGTCATCCGAACAAAATGGTAGTTGATCAGTTATTACAGCACAAAGAGATTTTAATGGAGCAGCGCAACAGATCAACCTCCCGTTATGTTGTTCGAGGAAAATGGATTTTACCTGAACCCGTGAAAGTATGAAAATCTATACAAAAAAAGGAGATGATGGAACCACCATGTTATTGGGTGGAACGCGCCTTCCAAAACACCATATTCGCATTGCAGCCTACGGCGATATTGACGAATTAAACTCAGTACTGGGCCTTGTTGCTGATACGTTTTCAACCTATAAAAATGAAATTAGAGAAATTCAAAATCATCTTTTTGTAGTTGGAAGTCACTTTGCAACAGAACCGGAACAAGCAACGAAAATTCAACTTCCCGCGCTTCCACCAACCGCTATTGAAGCCTTGGAAAAGTCTATTGACATGCAAACTCAGCTTCTTCCCGAATTGAAACATTTTATTTTGCCGGGGGGGCACACCACCGTTTCGTTCATTCACCTTGCCCGAACAACATGCAGACGAGCTGAAAGAACTGCCACGGCACTCAGTGAGTTAAGTGTTGTTCAACCCGAACACATTGCTTACATCAACAGACTTTCAGATTACCTGTTCACGCTTGCGCGAACCGCAGCCCAAGAACTAGGTGCCGAAGAGGTTAAGTGGATCCCCGAAAAAATGTAATTATTTCTTTTCTGAAATGAGTTTACCGCTGTTGTAAACACTTTGCTTTATGATATTACCTTGTTCGTCAAAATCACAGAAGACACCGTTCTCTTTGCCCTTAACGTAATATTGCTTGCTCTTTATTTTTCCGTTCGGGTAATAATATTTCCATTCCCCATCTTCCAACGATTTCTTGTAACAACCTTCCCATTCCATTTTACCGCTCGGATAAAAAACTTCTTCTTTTACAATTTCTCCATTGGGTTTCATGTATACCACAACATAAGGATTGCCATTGGGATGTTTACGTGCAACATCGCGAATGGTGTTACCGGGTTGCTGCCCTTGTGAATCGTGCATGAAAACAAGACTACACAATAGACAAATGAATGCCGCTATTTTATTCCGAATCTGCATAGAGCAAATATTTTTTTCTCAGTTCTTTATACGAATTTAAATCATCTTGCCAAGTCTTCCGAATTTCATCTTCACTCATACCTTGTATAACCTGTTCACGTAGGTTCTTCGTTCCCGCAAGCTTATCAAAAAATTGCGGTGAATTGAAAAATTTCTCTTCGCCAGGAAATGCCTGAAACATGATTAATAGCCATTTCAAATCAAGCTGATTGACTGAAATTTCATTGCGCTTAATTTCAAGTCCCCTGCACATTTGGTTCACGTATGGCGGGTTTGTAGAGACTCCCGGAATGTTTTTCGGATTAAATGTCATGGTTCCATTCACATAACCCGGATAACCAATTCGCTCAAAAGGTTTCGAAGTACCTCTTCCCACACTTACAACGGTTCCCTCA
>VGFR01000073.1 GCA_016868835.1 Bacteroidota bacterium
TTGGGCGTAGCACCATCAATAATTGCAGAATATGGGGTGGTAAGTGAAGAAACGGCAATGGCAATGGCTAAAGGCTGTAGAGAGAAGTTTGGAACCGATTTAGCGCTTGCCACTACAGGTTGGGCTGGCCCTACTGGTGGAGACGAAAAACACGGTGTGGGAACCATATTTATTGCTCTTTCAAGCGAAAAGGGAGAGGTTACACAGAAATTAAGTTTGGGAAAAAACAGAGATCGAAACCGAGACATGGCCACGCTTTATGCCTTAATGATGACATTTAAGCACCTTTCTCGGTAAAAAACTTGCAGTTATTAAAAAAAGTGCTATATTTGCACCCCTTTATTCACAAAAACTCAATTGTTATGGCACGTGTTTGTCAAATCACAGGAAAGAAGACTATTACAGGAAATCACGTTTCCCACTCGAATATTAAAACTCGTAGAAAGTTCTTCCCAAACCTTCAATATAAGCGCTTTTGGTTAGCAGAAGAAAACCGTTGGGTTGAACTTCGTGTTACACCAAAAGGAATGAAAGTAATCAATAAAATCGGTTTGTCTGAGGCAATGAAAAGAGCAAAGGCCGAAGGATTAATGTAAGAAATTAGAGAATATTTGAAAAGGGACTGCATATGCTGTCCCTTTTTTTGTGACTTATCAACACTTTTTAAGTGGATTTGGTTATATTTGCAACCCTTAAATAGTATTTGACCAAAATCTGTATACATGCAAAATAGATCACTTCTTTGGGTATTCATCCTTTTATTAACCATTTCTGTGGGTTACATGCTTTCGTTCAGTTGGATTGTTCGAGATTATGAAGCAACGGTGAAACAAGTCGTATTAGAGCAGATTGGTGATTCTATTCCCGAAGACGATCCGCGTTTTGAAGCTCGCTTGAATAAGGCTTTACAAGATAGCTCAGAAGCGGTAGCATTCATGGGTTACACCTACGGTCAAATCAAGCAAAAAGAGTTGAATCTTGGTTTGGACTTACGCGGTGGTATGAGCATTACACTTGAAGTAAGTATACCTGATTTATTGGTTTCATTGAGTGACTTCGATAATACGCCCGAGTTTATTCAAGCCATAGATAACGCGAAGGCCGCACAGCGCAACAGCACACAAGACTACATTACGTTATTCAGCGAAGAGTGGAAGAAAGTTGCAAATGGCAAAAAATTATCTGCCATTTTCAGCATTGGAAGCCCTGATAAATTCAAGCTTGAAATGACTGATGATGAAGTTCTTGCAGTACTTCGCAAAGAAGCATCAGACGCAATAGACAACACAGAAAACATCATACGAAAGCGTATTGACCAATTTGGTGTTGCTCAGCCAAACGTTCAGAAACAGGCATTATCAAACAGAATTGTTGTTGAATTACCTGGAATTAAGGATGATGCTCGTATTTCAAAGAATTTAAAATCAACTGCGAATCTTGAGTTTTGGAATACCTATTTCAATGCTGAGGTTGCACAGGCTTTGGTGAATTTAAATGATGCATTAGGTAAGAAAATGGCTCCCGAACTTTGGGGTATCAGCTCAGTTGCAGATACAACTCGCAAAGATTCAACTGCCGTTGCTCCAACCGCGAAGCCAGATGATCAGTTGACAGATGATGAGAAACGTAAGAAGAATCCGTTGTTCGCTTTAATGCAACCAATTTTCCCTAAAGACGCTACTCAGTTATCTGCAGTTGTAGGACAGGCTAGCGTTTCCAATCAAGATGCAATCAACGCAATGTTGCGTTCAACAGAGGCAAAAAGTATCCTTCCAGGTGACTTAAGACTTCTTTGGGGTGCTAAGGCAGAGCAAGGTGTGGCGGCGCTGTATGCCATAAAAACAGAGGATCCGAATAGCAAAAATGCCAAGCCAAGACTTACAGGAAAAAATATTCAAGATGCAAGACCTGATTTTGATCCAACTACAGGAGATGTAGTTGTTGAAATGTCAATGGATTTGGATGGTGCTGCTGAATGGAGAGAAATGACCAAGCAAAATGCTCAAGATAATAGAAGAGCGATTGCTGTTGTTATGGATAGCTTGGTTTATTCTGCACCGTCAGTGAACGAAGAAATTCCGAATGGTCGTTCGGTTATCACATTTGGAACAGGCGCTGATCGCGACAAGCAAATGATTGAGGCGCAAGACTTAGCAGGATTGTTGAAAGCGGGATCACTTCCGGCACCAGCCAAAATTGTAGATAAGGTTGTTGTTGGTCCTAGTTTGGGAGATGAGAACATCAAGGCTGGTTTGTGGTCTTTCATTGCCGCTTTTATTGTGATTCTTCTGTACATGATGTTCTACTATGCTTGGGCAGGATGGGCAGCTAACGTAGCGTTGGTAGCCAACTTGTTCTTTTTGATTGGTGCTTTGGTTTCTCTTGGAGGCTCATTGACTTTACCTGGTATTGCGGGTATAGTATTAACCATGGGTATGGCTGTTGATGCGAACGTATTGATTTACGAACGTGTAAAGGAAGAGTTAAGACGCGGTAAAGGAATGTCGGCCGCAATGAAAGATGGTTTCTTGAAAGCCATCAGCGCCATCTTGGATGGTAACGCAACCACGTTGATCACTGGTTTGGTATTGTTTGTTGTGGGGACTGGTCCAATTAAAGGTTTCGCAACTACATTAATCATTGGTATTTTCACTACGTTGTTCACGGCAATTATCATTTCTCGACTGATTTTGTACCGTCGTTTAGACAACAAGAAGGAGATTACATTCTATAGCAATATCACCAAAAATTGGTTCACTAAAATCAATTATGATTTTGTTTCTAAGCGTTATATCTACTATTTCATCTCAATTTTAATCATTGGTGCTGGTGTTTGGTCTTGGACTACACGTGGCTTCAATATGGGTGTAGACTTTGCGGGTGGAACTTCCATGAAAGTGAAGTTTGAACAAAGTGTAGATGCAGAACAAGTAAGAAGTGCTCTTAACAGCGGTTTAGTAGAAAATGGTTTTTCAGCGGCAACTTCTGTTCAAGCCATTGGAGGAACAGGAAACGAATTCAAACTAACTACAAATTACCTTATTAATGATAACTCAGAAAACGTTGATGAAAAGGTTTCGGATAAAGCTGAAGAAGTTTTGAATACTGTAGGAAAGCATGAGGTGACCTCTTCCTACAAAGTAGATGCATCCATGAGCGACGACTTTAGAACCGAAGCATACTGGTCTGCAATCATTGCGTTATTGCTTGTAGGTATCTACATTGTATTACGCTTCAGAAAACTGGACTTTGCTATTGGTGCGGTGGTGGCTTTGTTCCACGATGCGTTGGTTGTAATTTGTGCGTTCACTTTGTTAAATGGTTTAGTGCCTTTCACACTTGAGGTTAATCAGAACTTCATCGGTGCAATCTTGACTGTAATTGGATATTCAATTAACGATACCGTGGTAATCTTTGACCGTATACGTGAATACCTGCGCGAACGCAAAGGCGGTGATATGAAAGGAACAATTAATGACGCTTTGAATAGCACGATGGGGCGTTCAATTAATACCTCGATGACCGTACTTTTAACACTATTGGTGATGTTTATTTTCGGATCGGACGATATAAAAGGATTCTGCTTTGCTATGATTATTGGGGTGTTAAGTGGGGTTTATTCTACCTTGTTCATTGCAACTCCGATTGTTGTAGATATGCGTCGTTTGTTTGGAAAGAAGGCTGAATAATACAGTTGTATAATAATGGAAAGCGCCGAGTCATCGGCGCTTTTTTTATTGTATTTTTGCGTCATGAGCATGGGTGAAATATTGATGATTTTGTTCATCTACTTGTTGTTGTTTGGTGCAAAAGGCATTCCTTCCATTGCACAGACTTTGGGAAAGGCGGTATATCAATTCAGAAACGCAGCAAGAGACGTTCAAGATGAAATATTGAAGACTGCAAATGATGCTCGGAAAGAGGCACAGGTACCTTTAGATCAAATCGATGCTTTCCCCCCTCCCCAAAAGCCCAATCCAACACCAGAGGAAGATGTAATTCCAGGTGAACATGAGATTAAACAAGACGAAACTGTATCAAAAGGATAATGCCATTTTATGGTATTTTCCGCGAGCATTTGCAAGTTATCAAATAGATGATTTCAATTCTTTGCCATGGCAACAGAATCCAATTCGCGTTTTTGGAAAGGAATATTTAGAACCTCGATTAACATGCTATTTTGGACCCCAATACACGTATTCATCAGTTTCGTGGCCTGCACGGGAATTCGCTGAAGAGCTTGTTCAAATACAAAATGAATTATTTGAACAAGTTGGGTTTCTCAGTAATGCCGTGTTGTGTAATTATTACAGAAACGGGGCAGATAGTATGGGGTGGCACGCCGATAATGAACCGGAAATTGACCAACGAATAATCGCGTCTGTGTCATTTGGAGCTACGCGAAAAATGGAATTTCGGCATATTCAAACAAAAGAAAGATTTGGAGTGGAATTGCATCATGGAGATGTATTAATCATGGAAAATTTTCAGAATTCTTGGCAACATGCGATTTTCAAAAAGAAGGTTTCAAACCCGCGAGTGAATTTGACTTTTCGGCGTATAATCACGCATTAATATTTTGTTGTAATACCACATTTGTGGTATTTTCGCGTACTATTTAGATTTTTTCTAAATAGAACAAAAAATAAAGTTGAATTGTTACTGAAACGAATATGATAAAAGTATCTCAAAGTGCGAAAGATCAGGTAGCTAAACTGATTTTAGACGAAGGACATGCGGCTGATGCGTTTGTGCGAGTGGGTGTAGATGGTGGCGGATGCAGTGGCCTCATGTATAAATTGGAATTCGATACCACTATCAACGAAGGAGATCAGGTATTTGAAGACAACGGTGTAAAGGTTGTTGTTGACAGAAAAAGTTTTCTGTATCTCGTAGGAACAGAATTGGAATATACGGGCGGATTAAACGGAAAAGGTTTTGTGTTTAATAATCCGAATGCATCAAGAACATGTGGTTGTGGTGAAAGTTTTTCAATTTAAGCAAGAGAAAAATGGCGTACGAAGGCGATGAACTATTAGACAATGTAACTTCAAAAGAGTATGAGTTTGGTTTTGTAACCAACATTGAATCTGATAAGGCTCCTGCAGGTTTGAACGAAGACATTATACGTCTTATATCCAACAAAAAAAACGAACCTGAATGGTTGTTGCAATGGCGCTTGGAGGCATTTGCGATATTCCAAAAAATGAATGAGCCAGAGTGGGCGCATGTGCAATATGAAAAGCCGGACTTGCAAAAAATTTCTTTCTACGCCGCACCGAAGCAAAAAAAACAATTGAATAGTTTAGATGAAATTGATCCGGAGCTGCGCAAGACTATGGAGAAACTGGGAATCTCAATTGAGGAGCAAAAAAGGTTAAGTGGTGTGGCTGTTGATTTTGTTATGGATTCCGTTTCTGTTGCAACGTCATTCAAAGAGAAGCTGGGCGAATTGGGGATTATTTTTTGCAGTATGAGTGATGCTATCAAGGATTACAGTGAACTAGTTAAAAAATATTTGGGTTCTGTAGTTCCAAGAACAGATAATTATTATGCAGCTCTGAATTCCGCGGTCTTTACAGACGGCTCATTTTGTTATATACCTAAGGGCGTGAGATGTCCCATGGAGTTGAGCACATATTTTAGAATAAACGAAGCTGGTACTGGGCAATTTGAGCGGACGCTGCTCATAGCCGATGAAGGGAGTTATGTCAGTTACTTGGAGGGCTGTACAGCCCCACAGCGCGATGAAAATCAACTGCACGCTGCGGTGGTAGAATTGATTGCCCACAAAGATTCAGAAATCAAATACAGCACGGTGCAAAACTGGTATCCCGGTGATAAAGATGGTAAAGGTGGAGTATTCAATTTCGTTACAAAACGAGGAGTTTGTGAAGGAGGTCACTCTAAAATTTCGTGGACTCAGGTTGAAACAGGAAGCGCCGTTACTTGGAAATATCCAAGTTGTATTTTAAAGGGTGATTACAGCATTGGTGAGTTTTATTCTGTTGCTGTGACCAATAATTTTCAGCAGGCAGATACCGGAACGAAAATGGTTCACTTGGGAAGAAATACAAAAAGTACCATTATATCGAAGGGAATTTCCGCTGGTCAAAGTCAGAATTCTTATCGAGGATTGGTTCACATTGGCAAGCACGCAGCGAATGCGAGAAACTTTTCGCAGTGTGATTCTTTGCTTATGACGGATCAGTGTGGCGCCCACACTTTTCCATATATCGAAACAAACAATAGTTCAGCAAAAGTTGAGCACGAAGCAACCACTTCAAAAATTGGAGAAGATCAAATTTTCTATTGTTTGCAGCGAGGTCTTGATGAAGAACAGGCCGTTGGAATGATTGTGAATGGATATGCGAAGGAGGTGTTGAACAAGCTGCCAATGGAGTTTGCAGTTGAGGCGCAAAAGCTTTTAGCAATATCATTGGAAGGAAGTGTTGGTTAAAAAAATGCTTATGTTGAAGATTGAAAATTTACAGGCTCGAATAGAGGGAAAAGAAATTTTAAAAGGCTTGAACCTGGAAGTAAAACCCGGAGAAGTTCACGCCATTATGGGTCCGAATGGATCTGGTAAAAGCACTCTAGCTTCCGTTCTGGCGGGAAGAGAAGATTATGAAATCACCGGAGGAAAGGTAACTTTTCAAGGAAATGATTTGTTGGAAATGGCTGCTGAAGAGCGGGCTCGTGAGGGACTATTCTTAGCGTTTCAATATCCGGTTGAAATTCCTGGAGTAAGTAACATGAACTTTTTAAAGGCCGCTGTTGGAGAGGTAAGAAAGCATAGAGGTTTAGATGCTTTAACAGCCAAGGAATTTCTTCAGTTGGTCAAAGAGAAATCTGCACTTGTGGAGTTAGATGGCCAACTCGCCAACCGAGCAGTGAATGAAGGTTTTAGCGGTGGTGAGAAAAAGCGAAATGAAATATTTCAGATGGCGATGCTTGATCCTAGTTTATGCATTTTAGATGAAACGGACAGCGGGCTTGACATTGACGCCTTGCGAATCGTTTCTCAAGGGGTGAATGCGATGCGAGATGGCAAGAGATCATTTGTTGTTATTACGCATTACCAGCGTTTGTTGGATCACATTGTTCCTGATTTTGTTCATGTATTGTACAAGGGAAAAATTGTAAAGTCAGGAACAAAAGAATTGGCTTTAGAGTTGGAAGAAAAAGGATATGATTGGATCAAAGAAACGGTTGACGCATAATGGAAATGGAGGCGAAAGTTAATTTACCCAATTGGATTGACTCACTCGCACCAACATCGGTGTGGAAGGGGATAATAGACAGGTCGGGTGCTCGAGGTCCTTTTCCAACAACACGTTCAGAGTCTTGGAAATATACCCGCCTTGGAAGAATTGAAAATCAAGATTGGAAATCTTCAGAAAAATCCAATCTAAAATTAGACTCTCCTCTTCAGTTGGTCAACGGTTTTTTGCAAGTCAATAAGCAAATTTCGGGGATTGAAGTAATGGATTCCTCGGAACTTACAGTTGAATTAAAATCGAGAATAGCAACCATTTGGAATGAAGAATCTGTGGGTGATGTTTTCTCAAACCTTTGTGAAGAGTTTGCCACTAGTTTGACTGCAATTTGTATTGACAAAAACCAACATGTCAATGAGCATGTTGAAATAAATATAGCATCGGAACAGACGGGAGCGTTGGTTGTTCCTGTAATCTATATTTTATGTGAGGCGAATAGTCAGGTAGAATTTTCATTGAAATGGTTGAATGACAACTTAGGGAATTTCCATTTACCCTATTTTATTTTCGATGTAAAGGAAGGCGCTCGTCTTTCATTTGACATGTTACAAAATGCCCATGATGAATCAGTCATTTTAACAAGAACCTTGGTGTTGCAGGAGGCGAATAGTACATGCTCTTCAAGTGCTATTACCACCAATGCCAATTGGGTTCGCAATGAATTAACATTTCGTGTGAACGGCGAGGGCGCTGAATCGAATTTAGTTGGTGCATACTTTCCGAAACAGGGACAATTTATTGATAACCATACGTGCGTAGATCATAAAGTGCCAAATTGCCTGAGCAACGAATTGTACAAGGGAGTTCTTTTTGACAACGGCAAGGGTGTTTTTAATGGAAAAGTTTTCGTTCGAAAAGATGCACAAAAAACGATTGCATACCAGAACAACGCGAACATTATCATGACTGATGAAGCTCAAATGAACACCAAACCAGAGCTCGAGATTTATGCAGACGATGTAAAGTGTTCTCACGGAACAACCACCGGGCAATTTGACGAAGAGGCCTTGTTTTATTTGAGAGCTCGCGGATTCAGCATGGGATTGGCAAAAATGCTTTTGATTTCGGCATTTACCTCTGATGTAGTTTCAAGAATTTCGAATGAACAACATAAAGCATTTGTTTTGCACGAGTTGAAAAATAGAGATTTAATTACCGAATAGTTATTCGGTTCAGAATATGAATAGTCCATTTACTCAGAAAGAAATAATTGAATTGCGAGAGCAATTTCCCATCTTGGGTCAGCAAGTAAATGGATATCCTTTGGTTTATTTTGATAATGCCGCCACAACACAAAAACCCAAGCGTGTAATAGAAGAGATAGTTCGATATTACTCAGAGTTGAACGCAAACATTCACAGAGGGGCTCATTACTTGGCGAATAAAAGCACCGACTTGTTTGAGGCTACTCGAGAATGTGTGAAAGACCACATACATGCAAGGCAAGCAGATGAAATTATTTTTACTCAAGGGTGTACAGACAGTTTGAATTTGGTAGCATTTTCACTAGGATCTTTTTTGAAACCTGGTGATGAGATTTGGGTAACGGAAATGGAGCATCATGCGAACTTTGTTCCTTGGCAAATAGCAGCTGAACATACAGGAGCCAAATTTCGAGTAATACCCATTACAGAAAACGGCGAGTGGGATTGGAAATTCATAGAAGAAAATCTGACAACAAATGCGCAGATTGTAGCTTTCAATTGGGTTTCTAATGCTCTAGGCACGGTGAATGATGCGAAACGGATGTGTGATTTGTGCAAGAAGTTGGGAGCATATAGTGTACTTGATGGTGCCCAGGCTATTTCACATTTAGATGTTCATGTACAAGACTTAGGATGTGATTTTTT
>VGFR01000074.1 GCA_016868835.1 Bacteroidota bacterium
TCGAATTTCAACTCCTGCTCGAATTCCTCCCAATCTTGCACCTTGAGTGCTTACTAGGGTTTGTCTTCCATCTAAAACAAATTCAGGTTTTAACAGGGGATAGTCAGATTTATTCGGCTTTTCCTCTTGAGCAAGACTGATAATTGAAACAAGAACAAGGCACATGAAAAGAAGGTGTTTCATGCAACAAAAATAAGAAAGATGAGTAAGAATAAAGAATATAGTCGACCTTTGTTACATGACAGAAGCGAAAGCGTTTTCAGAATTAAATTTGAGTCCCGCTGTGGTTGAAGGTATTGAATCCATGGGATTTAAAAAAGCCACTGCCATTCAAGAACAGGCCATACCCGTTATTCTCGATGGTAAAGATGTTTTGGGTATTGCACAAACAGGAACGGGAAAGACCGCCGCTTTTTTACTGCCTGTGTTATCAAAAATTATTGAAAAAAAAGATCGGTCAACGGTTTCAACGCTCATTGTAGTTCCAACCCGTGAACTTGCGGTACAGATAGATCAAGCCATTCAAGCGTATGCTTATTTTACAGATGTTTCAAGCATGGCCATTTATGGTGGAAGTGATGGAAAGGTGTTCACACAAGAAAAGCATGCCTTAACTTCGGGAACCGACATCATCATTGCTACACCGGGACGGTTGGTTTCGCATCTGAATTTGGGGTATGTGAATTTTTCGAAATTAGATTATTTAATTTTAGATGAAGCAGATCGCATGTTAGACATGGGATTTTTTCCAGACATTCGACGCATCATGGGATTTTGTGGTGATGAGCGACAGAACTTATTGTTTTCAGCTACCATGCCCGACTCCATTTTTTCATTATCGAGGGCCATGTTGAAAGATCCAGTTGTAATCAATATTGCCTTGTCTAAGCCACCCAGTAATGTAAAACAGGGGGCTTATGTTGTTTTTCAAGAACAAAAGCTACCCGTGTTGTTGTGGTGCATTGAAAATAGGAAGGAAAAAAGCATGGTCATTTTTAGCAGCACCAAACAAGGCGTACTGAAAGTGTATCAGTCGTTGTTGAAGCGAAAGTTAAGTGTGGTTATGATAAGTTCAGACTTAGAACAGACAGAGCGTGAAAAGGCGTTGAATGATTTTCGGAATGGACAAGCGAAGATTTTAGTTGCTACCGATGTGGTGAGCAGAGGCATAGACATTAAGGGAATTGACGTGGTTATTAATGTTGATGTACCGGCAGATGCGGAAGATTATGTTCACCGCATTGGAAGAACGGGAAGAGCTGAAGCATTTGGAGAGGCATTTACTTTTGTTGCTCCAGATGACCAAATTAAATTCAAGAAAATTGAAATGTTGATTGGCAGCGAAGTTGAGAAGTGTGCTGTTGATGAGCAATTTGGTCCAGTTCCGAATTACGATCCAAAGGTTCAAACCAATAAAAAAAGAAGGCCATTCAAGGGGAAATCAAAACGATGAAATACAATTCGTATAGAGTTACCGTTTGTTTTATGGCTATGTAATTGATTTTCTTTTTTCTTTAGGGAGTTGCACTAACCCAGAAGGATCCATCTTCATGGAATTCTTTTTTCCAAATTGGAGCTGACTTTTTTAATTCGTTCATGAGTTCGGCACATGCCATAAAAGCGTGGTCTCTGTGTTTGGCGTATACTGCAGCCAAAACAGCACATTCGCCCGGGTAAACTTTACCAATTCTATGATGCAGCATGAGGGCATGAAGATCGAATTTTTCATGAAGCGCAGTTGCAATGCGAATCATTTCATTTCCGAACAGCGCTTCGTATGCTTCAAATTCTAAATAGAGAACTTGTTTTCCTTTGTTCGGTGAACGCACAATACCTTCAAAAATAACTTCCGCTCCTGAATCTGCCGATCGAAAAGGAGATTCAAAAGTTAAATGCTCTGGATATAATTGGAAAGATGTTTTCATCCGCCGCTTACTGGAGGTATAAGAGCAATGTGAACACTTGCATTTTCAATGACATCAGTATTGTTGGCGAAGGTATGATTTAGAGCAACCCGTAGAGGTGAGTGAGAGAACATGGGAAAATTTTCTTTAAAAGCAAATACAACATCTTCACATGTAATTTTTGGTTCAGTAAATTCAAGCCAACATGAAGAACCAATGGATTCTCTTAGCATAGCATATAAGTGGACTTCGATCTTCATTGACTTAGCGAATTAACAACCGAATGGCTGCGAATACCAAAATAAAGGCTGTAATTATTTTGAGGTGGGAAGTGTTCATTTTCAATCTTAAAATTGAATTGCCAATGAATCCGCCAGCAATTACAGCAGGAACAAGAAGAAAAAGTTTTGAGTTAAATTCTTCAAAATTGGGGAGGTTAGCTCCAAGAGCAACAAATGAATTTACAGCAATGAAAGATGTTGTTATTGTTGTAATGGATTTATCTTTTGCAAACGAAGTGAAATGTAAAATTGGAGCTAAATAGACTCCCCCGCCTATACCAGTGATGCCTGATAAAAATCCGAAAATACTAGCGAACGGATAAATGAAATGGGTGGGAAGTATATGGGTAATTTTATTTACAATTAGTGGAAGTAAAATGCCTATTGCAGCGAGAAGCAAACCGTATCCGAGCCAAATCAGGAAGGTTTCATTCTGAATTTTCATTGACGCTGCAAGTAAGGCCAGCGGGGAGGAGCAGAGGAGAATGAAGAAGAGTTGTTTCCAGGGAACATTGGATTTGTTGGAACGAGCAAGTTGTATAAAACCAATAAGAGCAACAGTTCCGTTACACAGGAGTGCTATGAATTTGAATTGGGGAATAGGAATAGATACGGAGAAGAAAGCTCCACTTAAAATGGCAAGGTATAAACTGCCTCCACCAAATCCAGCAGAAGCGTATATCAAAGAAACAAGGAAAAAACAAATAAGCAAAATGATATACATGGGATTAGTTCGGCTTGTAGTTGGACATGGAAAGTTCTTTAAACGTTTTCCATCCGTTTTTGGTTTTGAAGCTATCTCCAATGTTCAAGACATAATCGAAGCCATTGTATTCAAAAATGACATCAATGTAATGAGCGCCCTCTATTCCGAATTCATTTCCGGGAATGACTTGAACTGATTTGAAATTGGCTTTTGACCAATCAAGGTTATAGTTGCCCGCAATACGTTGCACAGACTCCATGGACAGAACCGCGAGGCCTTCCATGTTTTTACTCAGTCCAATGGCTTTCCCGCGCTCAAGATTTTTTTTATCTTCAGGAAGTGCAGACTCATTGATGATATCTCCGTATTCTTCTTCAGTTAAGAAAAGATTTTTTAATGCTTTTTCATCATTCGATTTGACAGCTTCAAAAACAGCCTTTCCAAAATCTTCGGGAGTGCTTGGTACGGAGTTGCAGGCAAAAAACAAAGCAGAGACAATGATAAAAAGAAGGTTTTTCATATTAAGCGAGTTTAACAAAGTGGTCCCGTCGCGAATCGAACGCGAATCCTAGGTTCCGGAGACCTATGTAATATCCATTATACTACGGGACCAATCAACGCAGGCAAAGATAATTGAATTCTTGGGCTTCTGAGAATGCAAAAAGCCAGTCAATCGACTAGCTTTTCTTAGTAGCGGGGACAGGACTCGAACCTGTGGCCTTTGGGTTATGAGCCCAACGAGCTACCAACTGCTCCACCCCGCAATATAAAATCCCGTTTGGGAATGCAAATATAGCTAATTTTGTTTGAGATATGCAAGAAGAAAAAAAAGAATTAGAGAATTTGCCAATTCACAAAGCCGGTTTTGTTAACCTCATTGGTAATCCAAATGCAGGGAAATCAACCCTTATGAACGCTTTGTTAGGAGAGAAGCTCAGTATTGTTACTCCCAAAGCACAGACTACACGACATCGAATTATGGGAATTCTCAATGGAGACGATTACCAAATTGTTTATTCCGATACCCCCGGTGTTCTTGATCCGAAATACAAATTACATGAGGGAATGATGAAAGCCGTAGGGTCAGCTTTGACCGATGCAGATCTGATTCTTCTTGTTATTGATTTGTCAGATAATACTCCTTTTCATGCGGCTACGCTTGAGAAGTTGACCAAAGTGAAAATTCCAATTTTCGTTGTGTTGAATAAATATGACCTTGCTGGAAATGAAGGCGCCAATGAAGCTTTCTCACACTGGCAAACCACTTTACCCGAAGCTCGAATTTTCCCTGTTAGTGCTCTTGAAAACATTCATACGAAAGAATTGCTGAACGAAGTAATTTCTGTGCTTCCTTCTTCTCCCCCGTATTTTCCAAAGGATGAACTTTCAGATAAGACCATGCGATTTTTCGCAAGCGAAATTATTCGGGAAAAGATTTTTATGTTGTACGAAAGAGAAATTCCATACTCATGTGAAGTACTGATTGAATCGTTCAAAGAAGAGCCTGATATTACACGGATTTCTGCTGTCATCATAACTGAACGCGACTCACAGAAGGGTATCATCATTGGGCATCAAGGAAAAATGCTGAAGCGAGTAGGAACAGAAGCAAGAAGAGATTTGGAGGCTTTTTTGGGAAGAAAGGTTTTCCTACAAACACACGTGAAGGTAGAGAAGTGGAGAAATAATTTAAGAACGTTGACCCAATTGGGATACATGGAGCAATAATGGTAGTTTTTCCAAATGCAAAATTAAACTTAGGTCTGTTTATCACTGAAAAACGCGGTGATGGTTTTCATAATTTGGAATCGCTATTTGTACCCATTCCACTAGCCGATATTCTTGAAATTCTTCCTGCGCATGCATTTCAATTGACGGTGACCGGACTTTCCTTTTCGGGTGACTACACGGATAATATTGTTTACAAGGCTTGGAAGCTATTGAATGAAAGGCACAATTGTCCGCCGGTTCGGGTTTTTCTTAGAAAAATTATTCCAAACGGGGCTGGAATGGGCGGAGGCTCTTCAAACGGTGCTTTCATGTTACAAGCGTTAAATGATCTTTTCCAGCTGCAAATAGACAGGGATGTTTTACTAAACTATGCAGCTCAATTGGGAAGCGACTGTCCGTTTTTTCTTTACAATAAACCCATGCTTGTAAAAGGTAGAGGAGAAATGCTTACAGAGATCAATTTTGAAATTGAATCTTGTTGGCTTGTGCTTGTTAAACCTACGATTTCTATTTCTACAAAAGAAGCTTTTTCAGGAATTTCTCCGAAGGCTTCAACCATGGACTGGAATACATTTATTACGAATCCAGTGGCGAATTGGAGTTATTTACGAAACGATTTTGAAGCATCTGTTTTCCCGAATCATACCGCGCTTGGTGAGATTAAAAAGATATTGCAGGAGTATAATCCGTTCTTCTGTGCTATGACCGGGACGGGAAGTACCTTATTTGCGCTATACGAAAAAGAGCCTCACATTAGTGAAGCTCTTTTTGAATCTTGTTTTTATTGGAAGGGGCCGTATAACTTTACTCACCAGCTGCTTCCGCTTTCGTAATTTCTTCGTCGATCATCTTTTCAATGGTCTCACGCTCTGCATCGGACAATTTCGCGTTTAATTTTATTTGCCTTTTCATGAAGCGAAACATGTCACGCTTGTGTATTTCATAGGCCATATAAACGGAGTAGGTGCCGTCTTCTTTTTTGTATTTCTCTTCACCAATCTTGCGTAAATCAGCAATTTGCGTATTTGTTACTTCTCTTGCAAGGCTCTGAAATTTATCAGTAATCTCTGACTTGTTGTTTAGTTCTGTTTCTCCCAAATATTGGTCTGCCACAACTTTAATGTTGGTTTCAACTTGTTGAGCCAAAACTTTTTTTGCTTGAAGATCAGCTTTATTTCGAGCAACATTTTCATCCATGCTTTCACCCTTACCTGTTCCTCTGAAGTAACGGTTGTTCGATTCATATTTGTCACCAGTAAATGGTTCTTTAACTTTTGTTCCAATTGGATTATTTGAATTACAAGCCGCTAGTAGAACTAGAGCGATGCTTGAGAATAGGAAAAACTTTTTCATAAAGTTGCTTTTAGATTTCGATATAAATATAGTGCCAGAGTGACTAGAAGCAATTAATAGCTCCATTTTTTTGTGTAGGTATTCCAAAAACTAATTCCAAACTTCAAAGTATAATTGGAAGCATCAATGTTCGAATCAGCAGTTACAGCATACAAACCAAATTTAAAAAGTTGGCGTTTGATTCTTACTGCGCGTTCGAGTCCAATGTATATTTCTTGATGATAGAAGTTTTCACTTGGAATCATAATAAATGCACCACCGGCCGCTTCTTCTAAGCGTAGTTTATTTACAAGCGGAATTTTGTTCAAGAACATTCCTTTGAAGTGATGTATGTAATTGCCTCTGAAATATGAATTGGGTGTGAGAAAAGTGGGGCCCATGAGTTGGAAAGATGAAAGGGGATTAGAGAAAAAGAAATAATCAGATCCTCTGAAGTATTTGTACTCCGCAATGCGCAAACTGGCCTTGTTTACAAAAGCACCTCCTAAAATAGACCAAGCACCTTCACCAATACGAGGCACGTCAAATTCGTCACGAGCTCCTAATTCTACATAGTCAAAATTAACTTCACTATTTAAAATATTCGGTATACCCTTTCTGTATTTGAAGAAGATTTCAGGATACTTAAAACCTGTGACAATTTTTTTATTTCGTTTATAATAATAAGATTGACCAAGTCGAATTTGCATATCGAGTCGAATCTCAAATTTTCGATATCTGGTGAACGAAATAGGTGAGTTAACGTCACCAAAAACTTGACCCGACCAATTGTCTTGAATAAGGTTGTTGATGGGTTTTTGATCACAATAATCTACGGTCAATTCAGCATACATTCCATTCACAATTTCCATGCGTTGTGCAACAGAGAATTGTTGGTTGCGAACATAATTTGAGCGACTAAAAAAGGTTGTTAGCGATGCATAATCATTGAGCAGATCATAATAATCACCAAATCGAACAAACGTTCTTACAAACTTGCGAGGTAGATATGTTAAACCTACTCCCACTTTACCTCGAACATCTTTGTTATTGAAACCGTAGTCTATCATACCATCGGTTTCAAGGTAGAAGTCGTTATCGAATTCTTTTGAGAATGCCCCACTGAGGTTATGTCTATAGCCACCAATTCCAAAAAAGTTAAGTTGACCAATGATGGGGGCTATATAATAAGCCGTTCCTTTTTCTCTATTGCGAATACCAATTCCACTTAATGTTACATCCCAAAATGTTATTTTATTATAGGCCGAATCTATTTTGTCATAGTAATTGGGTTGGTCAATTTCAAACTGCAAAGAATCTTGCATTTGAATGTGCTTTTTCTCAATTAATTCCAGGGGTACAACCTGCTCATTGATCCAGTAGCACGAATCTCTGTCTAAAGCATCTTGTGCATAACTTTGAATTTCATTCTTTGCTAAGTTGAAGCGAACAGTTTGTTCAAAATCGTAGCTTGAATATACCACTTTAATTTTCCCCAAATATTGACTTCGTCCTTCAGTTGCAAGTGTTGTAAGCTCTTTCGATGATGTGACCCAAGTATCTTGTATGGGCATGAATGATTCTTTCCAAAGGAAATCTTTGAAGGTATGCATGACAGAGTTATTCATGCTCAATTCAATTTTTCCAATGATAAACGTAGTATCTTGAATCCAAAGGCTTCCGTTCAATGTGGGCTCTTCTTTGAAGAGGGGAGTACATTTTATCTTGTAAAACTTACGGTTGTATAAAGAGTCAATTCCAACCAATTCATATTTATAATTCAAGAATGCCGAAGGAGAAAGCGGAGAGACAATCATTTTATCTGCAAGCTCTTTTTTGCTCATGTTATTGTCGAACAAATTGTAATCTGTAAAATAGAGTGGGCTATTCAATAAATAGGGGTCATCCCATCCGGAAAACTGACTCATAATGCCTTGCTCTCCGTATTCGATGTTCATTCCCACACTAACACCCAATTTATCTTTATCTACAACATGGTCTTCATAGGCTTCCACGTGCGCTTGTATGTTGTTTTTGGTGTGATGAATTTGAGCAACAGATTCTAACAAGGTTTCAATAGACTTTAAATCTTTCCAAGACTTTTCTGTTGAGTCGGTTGTATCACGTATCATTCGTGTAACTTCTAGCGTAGAGCGAGAATACACCTTGCAATTGTAGATTTCAGTTTTTTTCTCCCAATCTGACCGATAATTGGATGCACCTTGAACAAGTCTTTTGATAAAGGCTTTTCTATCAGCGCTGATGGTAATGGCATTTAGTTCACTTGTGTTTTCTTCCAATAAAATATTCAATTCTACTCTTTTTTCAAGATTGGAATTGACATGCACCAATTTTGATTTGTAACCTAATAAGCTAAACTGAATATCACATTCAACGGTAGGAACTGAAATGCTATACTCACCTTTATCATTCGTAATGGCTCCAATAGATGTGCCTGGAATGTATACATTTACCTGATACAAAGGACTGTTTTTAGCATCACTAACAACCCCCTTAACCACAAAAGCCTCTGACTCTGAGTAAAGAGAGAGGCTTAAGATTAATAAGAGGAGATGTCTCATAAAATGAGATTGACGTTTATTGAAACGGAAGGTTACACGCATTCTTTAATTCCGATGAAGAAAATTGATCGCCATAGAATTCTTTTCGAATGTTTCCATTCCATAAATACAATACACCGGGAGTTTCTTTGTCATTACCCATGAGGTTCCAGAAAGGGATTACATCAATAACTTGATACGGGTATTTTTTTCCAGCAACTTGAAAGAATTCGTCAATTAAGAAGACTTCTTCATTCATGAAATAAATATATACTCTTGGGAAATTGGGGTCTTTTGATAATTCGGTTAGTTGCTTCGCAGCTTCTCGGCAATGTTCACAACCGGGAACAAAGAAACACACAATGCGCTTACCTGTGTTAATCTCCACTTTCGTGTTTTTACCATTGATATTGAAAATATTCAATGAAGAAAACTTCGATTCTACTTTCGGAGGTTCAGGTATCACTACTTCCGTTGTGACAACTGGGCCGTTTGTTTTAGCACTTAACGTATCGGGCTTTAGTGGTTCCTCCTCTACAATTGGACCAGATACCGAACCACCT
>VGFR01000075.1 GCA_016868835.1 Bacteroidota bacterium
TTCAGTTTACTTTGCTTCATGTCAAATCAGATGATCAATTTAGAAGAAGAGAACAAAGAAATTGTTCGCAGGTATAGAGCATTATTGCGTGTGTGCCACAGGTCAAAAACCAGAGCGGACAAATTGCGCATTCGAAAGGCATTTGATATTGCCCTTGATGCCCACAAAGACATGCGAAGAAAAAGCGGTGACCCCTACATTTATCACCCCTTGTCCGTTGCAAAAATTGCTGCAGAGGAATTGGGATTAGATACACTGAGTATTGTTTGCGCATTACTTCATGACACCGTAGAAGATACATACATTACACTCGAAGACATTGAACGACAATTCGGAAAGAAGGAAAGAACCATTATTGATGGATTAACAAAAATCTCTGGGGTAAGTGACATTTCCAGTAGCGACCAAGCAGAGAACTTCAGAAAAATGCTTCTTACGTTGAGCGATGATGTGCGCGTTATTTTGATTAAGCTCGCCGATCGCTTGCACAATATGCGCACGCTTGACCACATGCTTAGAGACAAACAATTAAAAATTGCTAGCGAAACTCAATTCATGTATGCCCCTCTTGCTCACAGACTGGGGCTTTTTAATATTAAAACTGAGCTCGAAGATTTAAGCCTCAAATTTAAAGATGAAGAAGAGTACAATGATATTGTGAATCGTCTTCAAAAAACGCAAGCTGTTAGAACTCGCTTTATAAATCAATTCACATTGCCCATTCGAAGAGCTTTAGACGCTCAGGGATTGGTTTATGAAATTAAAAGCAGAACAAAAAGTATTTTTAGTATTTGGAATAAGATTCATCAAAAAGGTGTTCCTTTTGAAGAAATATATGATCTCTTTGCGATTCGAATCATACTAAATACATCTTCAGATACTGAAAAATCTGATTGTTGGAAAGTCTACTCTACAGTAACCGACTTCTACCAACCGAGTCCTGAGCGATTAAGAGATTGGATAAGCATTCCGAAAAGCAGTGGGTATGAAGCATTGCATACTACAGTCATGTCTCCAACTGGAAAATGGGTAGAAGTTCAAATTCGTTCTGCTCGAATGGACGACCTTGCAGAAAAAGGTTATGCCGCGCACTGGAAGTACAAAGATGCTGTTGAAAGTCCAGAAAGTAAATTAGACAGTTGGCTTTCTCAAATTCGAGAAGTATTAGAAGCTCCAAGTGATAATGCCATTGAATTCATTGACAATTTCAAGCTTTCGCTTTTTAGCGAAGAAATTTATGTGTTCACTCCTAGTGGAGATTTGAAAACACTTCCGGTCAACTCAACTGCACTCGATTTTGCTTTTCAAATTCACTCACAAATTGGGCACCAGTGCATTGGTGCAAAAGTGAATCATAAATTAGTTCCTTTCAGCTACAAACTGAGAAGTGGAGATCAGGTAGAGATTTTAACTTCCAAGAAACAGCATCCAAAAGAAGACTGGCTAAATATTGCCATCACCGCATCTGCTCGGCAAAAAATCAAGAACTCGTTAAAAGAAGAAACAAAACAAATTGGTGAAGAAGGAAAGGAAATACTTCGAAGGAAATTCAATAGTCTAAAAATTGAATGGCACAGCAAAAACATTGATGAGTTTGTTCGGGCTTATGAATGCAATACCACATTGGACTTTTATGTGAGGCTAGCGAGAGGAAAAATAGAACTTAAAAAACTCAAAGCCAATCATATTGAAGGTAGTCGAATCAAATTCGATAAATCAAAAAATCAACTGCAACAAGAAGCTAAATTGGTAACACCTTCCAATTCAACTAAAGGTGAGACCGTATTAATTGGTGATGAAAAACATGACTTAGATTATACACTTGCAGCATGCTGTCATCCCATACCGGGCGATGAAGTTTTTGGATTTATTACTGTGTCGGAAGGAATTAAAATTCACCGAAGTTCGTGTCCGAATGCGCATGAGCTATTAAGTAAATATGCCTACCGGGTTATTAAGGCCAAATGGAGCAGTAATGAACTTGTTCAATTCGAAGTGGGTTTGAAATTTTCCGGGACAGATGATGTTGGACTGGTGCAAAAAATAACAAATATCATTTCAACAGATATGAATGTGAATATGCGTGCAATCTCATTCGAAGCAAGAGATGGTATATTCGATGGTAAGGTTGTGGTTTTGGTTCAAGATACCGAACATTTGGGAACTCTTATAGATAATTTAAAGAGTGTTGAAGGGGTATTAACCGTAGACCGCATAGTCAGTGAATTCGAATAGTAACATTTGAATTCCTTCTTACATTTGAATTGTGAATCTTAGATTGGGAAATATAGAATTACAATTTAGTCGTTCAAAAAAGCAGTTAGCTGTTTTAATTGATCCCGACAAATGGAATATTCAGCAATCTGCTGATCAAATTAAACTCTTCGAGGCTTCTGGAGTGGACTATTTGTTCATTGGCGGTAGCTTGAATGTGGCGAATGACTTTGACGCACGCGTGCTTGAAATAAAAAATCAAACACGCCTACCCCTTATACTTTTTCCGGGTCACCCTACTCAATTAACAAAGCACGTAGATGCTACGCTTTTCCTTTCACTCATTTCAGGTCGAAATCCAGAATACCTCATTGGTCACCATGTTGTTTCAGCGCCGTATTTGAATGCTTGGAAACAAGAGGTTGTACCAACAGGATACCTGCTTGTTGAATCTACTCAAACTACAACTGCCGTTTACATTAGTCAAACTCTGCCTGTTCCTTCGAACAAACCTGATGTGGCTGCGGCCACTGCTCTTGCGGGAAAGTATCTTGGTATGCGAGCCATGTTTCTCGATACAGGAAGCGGTGCGAAAGAAACGGTCTCAAACGAAATGGTTTCAGCTGTGAAGAACGCAACAGCATTACCTCTCATTGTTGGGGGCGGAATTCGCACTGATCAAGATGCCCAGCGGTTATGGCATGCCGGTGCAGACATTGTGGTTATTGGAACAGCAATAGAAGAAAATCCCACCTTGCTTTTTGACATTCAAAAACCCAATCAACATGATACGCAGACCCTTTAATTTAAACAAGTGGATCGAAGAGAACCAGGCATTACTTCAACCACCGGTGGGAAATAAAAATCTTTATGTTGAATCAGATGATTATATCATTATGATTGTAGGTGGGCCAAATTCTCGTAAGGATTACCATTACAATGAAACAGAGGAATGGTTCTTTCAAATAAGAGGAGATATTGTTGTTGGCATACAAGAGGAAGGAAAAGCCGTTGACATTCATGTACGCGAAGGAGAAATGTTTTTACTTCCTGCGAAAACCCCTCATCAGCCGAGAAGAGGAGAAAATACGGTTGGACTTGTCATTGAAGTTAAACGTGCAGATAGAGAAATGAAAGACGGATTGTTGTGGTTCTGTGAATCATGCAACACCATGCTCCATGAATCTTATTTCATTTTGGAAAACATTGAAAAAGATTTCTTTCCTAGGTTCAAAGAGTTTTACAATTCTGTGGAACTGCGCACGTGTAAATCTTGTGGAAATTGCATGGAAACAGATCCTCGCTTCTGCTAGTTACCTTCTCTTAATCCACAGTTCAGGGTTCTGAGGTGTTCCAATGCCTATCTCATTGATACGCCACAACTCAAAATGTAAGAGGTATCCTTCACCGCTATCCATCACAGTGCCTAGGGATTGTCCACTGGAAACTTGGGAGCCAACGCTTACGTTGGCATTCGTTAAACCGCTATATACCGTTTTGTACGTTCCGTGTGTTACAATTATGTTGTAGCCGGCGCCGGGAAAATTAAAAACGCTAGTTACCTTTCCTGAAAAAACACTTTTCACCTCAGCATTCGCAGAGGTAAGGAAATCAACTCCGTTGTTATTCACTTCCAATCCCTTAATGCTTTCATGGGCATGTCTACCGAATTTAGATTGAATTGCACCTGCATAAACGGGCCATGGAAGTGCACCTTTGTTTTTCTCGAAACTCTGATTTGCAGCTATGGTTTCGGGTGCTCTTTCTATTTTTAAAGTTTCGCTTTCAACGGAGGCTTTTGGAGGGTCCGGTAATGTGGTAGTTTTACTACCGTCTGTTTTGTTACCTGAACCGGCTGCTGCTATTTCTTGCTTTCGTTTTTCTTCTGATTTTCGTTTTTCTTCTGCAATTCGGTTCAATTCTGCCTTTCGAATTTGCTCTTGTCTCTTACGCTCAGCTTCCGCCTCCGCTTCAATTATTTCCTGAATTTTCGCCTTTAATTGTTGCCTTTCTCTTTCCTGTTTCTTTTGAATCTCTCTTAACTTACTTTCTTCCGCAACTAAGGATTTCAATTTCACTTCTTGCTCTGCTTTCGATAATGCTATTTCTGTTTTTTCTTCAGCTTCAGACTGACCTAATATAATTTTCTCTGATCTCTGCGATTCTAGTAACCCTTGAATGTTCTGAATTTCTGCCGATGCCGAGTAAATTTCATTCAATTGAAACTTACGTTGTTCGGTATACTGTCTCAAAAAATCTACCCGACGAATGGCCTGATAAAAATCTTTCGAGGAAAGAATAAATGCCAACTTCGAGTATGAACCCCGGTGCTTGTATCCGTTGTAGATCATCTCCGAATATTCCTTCTTAATTAAATCAACTTTTTCATGCAGTTGTTCAATTTCTTTTTCGTTGTGAATCATGTTCTCACCAATTTTTCCTGCATCGGCCTGATACTCTTGAATCAATTGTTCTCTCAAAGCAATTTCATCATTAATAAGAGAAATCTCATTGGTTACACTTCGCTGTTGACCTTGATATTCTTTGATTAGTTTCTTAGTTTTAGCTATTTCTTTTGAAATCTCCTCTTTCCGACTTGCCAATTTATCTTTATTGGTCTGAGCCCAACCCATATGAAATACTCCACCGCAGATAAAAACTGCAGCAATTAAAAGTAGCCAAATGAATTTCGTTTTACTCATGTTCCTTGTTAAACAAATTTTTCCTGGTTAATTCAGGATCAATATAAAAATCAAAATTGTATTTATTCTCTGTATTTAAACGTAAAATTTCAAAATTGAATTGTGTTTTATCTTTTGTTGATTTGATTGAAATTTTTTTGGGATAATGTGATTCATGTTCTTCGTGGAAGTCTCGATACTCAACAATGACAGAAGACATGGTTCGAAGATCAGTAAACTCACATTTTTTCACCTTGTAATACAGCGGGTCTATCCAAAAACGAGAAGATATCCAGTCATTGTCTTCAAGTCTACGCGATGATTTTTTATCAGTAACTTCCAGTGTGTCGTTCAATGCGTCTGTATCTTCTATCTCTTTGGGTAATCCCGCAGCTCGGCGCACGCGTCTTGTCAATTTCGTACTTAAAACATAAGAGTCACCCTCAATTGTACTTTTCAATTTTCCTTCGTCTCTTGTTAATCCTACCGTGTTTCCAATAAACAAATACTGCAAGGTTTTCAGGTCCAATTCAAGTTTTAACACGTTGTATAGGCTTTCATTACTATCCTTAAAATACCATTTATCTCCGGGAATCTCAGAAACCACTTGAACGGAATCTCTGTCAATCACGGCTCTCAGCATTTCAATACCCAATGCAGGCGAAATGGAAATACTCATTGCACTATCCTCTCTCATTCGAACGGTTGCCTTGAAATTTTGTTCTTCGCTTTCACTCAAAACTAAATTTGCATCTAGTTTCATTCCAAGCCATTCAAAGTCTATGTTTGATTTTTCTACATGACGAATCAGAAAACCAACGGAACGTTCTTTCAAATCCTGCTCTGTTGGCTGGACTATATCCTTATTGGGCTTGCACGCAAAAAGCATGACGCATAAGCCCAATAGACTAATCGATGTACTTCTTGTTTTCAATTTTTTGATTTAACGTAGTTGAATTCGATCCCAATTGCACTGCAATTTGCCATTGTTTCAATGCCTCTTCTAATTTGTTTTGAAAGAATAAACAATCACCCAAATGTTCCGCAGTTTCAGCATCTTCAGGTATCAGTTCGAATGCGCGTCGCAACGATTTTTCTGCTTCATCATATCGCTTCAATCTAAATAATACATATCCATATGTATCGAGATATATTCCGGAATTTGGAACTAAATCTATTGCAACTTGGATGTAGGAAAACGCTTGAGGCAAGGAAACATTTTTACGCGCCATGTAATACGCATAATTGTTTAATGCGGTAACGTTTTCGGGATTTTGAATCAATGCTGCATCAAATGATACTTGAGCCTCTGACCAAATATTTTGTTTGTAATATACACTTCCCAATACACATTGAATATCTGAAAGTAGTTTCGAATCATCTAAAACCAAATCTCTCCCTGTAAGTAGTGATTCTTGTGCAGCTTTGTAATTTTTCAATTTATATTTCGCAAGACCGTTTAAATAATATATTTCTGGGTTAAGCGGATACATTTCTAAGGCTTCAGATGAAATTCGGTCACACTTGTTCCAATTTCTCTCGGCCTTTGCATGATTCAATATTTCCAAAATAACCTCTGGGTCTGAATGATCCAATTCATACATTTTCTCAAGTACCCGAATATGCTCTTGTTCAAAATTTAATTGATTATAAGTCATGGCCAACATCTTAAGCACATTTGTATTGGAAGAATATGCTGTTTCAATTATTCCAGTTATTTCCTTGAAATACTTGCACGTTGATGGGTCTGTTGAGCAAAGTTCATTGTATGAATCGTGGATTTCTTGAATTTCGCTTTCACTCAAATCTCCCGAAGAAATGGCTTCTTTCAACAACATGTAACTTTCCTCCTTCTTACCCTGTTGAGAGAGGAGTTCACTTCGAATGAGTTTAACACTGGGTTCATCTGGGAATCGCGTATATAGTTCATTCAACCAATATGAAAATTGGTTCTCATCTTGACCTTGTCGAATGATCTCTAATCCGGAAATATAGAAATCCAGCCCGGGTTTATTGGTTTTTTCAAATACTATCAAATTCTGAGAGGCCTCCTTAAAATTTCCTGAAGCTGATAAAAATTCCACCTTATACTGAATAAGAGTTACGGATAAGGTTTTAGTTTTTTCCAATTCTTTGATTAATGCCAGACCTTCTTTTGGAAAAGCCGAGAACCAATTCATATGCGTTTCAGCAGCATATATTTTATTTTCCGAATAATTGACAGCGTTCGAAAAATAAGTCAGTGCATCCATCTCATTTCCCATAGACCACGAAATCTCTCCAGCAAGTGAATGATACCAAACATTCTTACCATCCGATTTCAGCGCCATTTGTATGTGATGCACAGCGTCTTGAAGGGATCTGAAGGAACTAAAATCATTTAATGTTTGTTCGAGTATCAACTTTGCAATTTCATAATGCACCACCGGATCATTTCCGAAGTTCAATGCTTTCTCAAATGATAATATCGCTTCTTGTTTCAATCCAGCTGCTTTTTCTTTCTGCGCTTGATAAAAGTGTTGATCGAACTCTTTCTTTTTTACTGAGGTCCGAGAGTCTTTATTTTCATGACATGCGAAAAACACCAAACACCAAACAACGGCTACCAATAGCGATTTCAGGTAATTCATCATGAAATTATTTTATTGAATGAACCAAGATCAAGCATACCCTGATAGGATTGAATTGTGTTGTTATCATCTACCATTGAGTTTTTTAAGGTACAATTACTGAGATGACACGAACTACCAATAGAACTGCTTGAAATAATGCTATTTTCAATAATACTTCCACTTGCAATACTCACGTATGGACCAATGGTACTGTTTGAAATCTTCACATTCTCTCCAATATAACATGGAGCTATAATTTTTGAATTTTCACATGGAGTACTTTTTTGTTCTTGGATATTCGGTAATAGCACCGACAAAGTGTCCAATACAGCATCTTTGTTTCCACAATCCATCCATTCCTTCACCTCGCCCGGAATAAACTTCGCGCCTTGACTCATCATATTCCTCATGGCATCTGGAAGTTGATACTCACCACCGTTTTTGATTTCGTTGTCAAGTAAATAGTTCAATTCGCGACATAGGTCCTCACCTGATTTGAAATAATAAATTCCAATCATGGCCAAGTCAGAAACAAAATCTTGGGGTTTTTCAACAAAGGAAATAATCTCACCCTGATCATTTAATTCAACAACACCAAATTGTCTTGGATCGTCAATTCGCTTTACCCACAACACACCATCGGCATTGGGATCAATTTTAAAGTCGGCGCGAAACAAGGTGTCAGCGAATGCTACGGTAACTGGTCCCTTCAAGGCTGAAGCGGCGCACAAAACAGCGTGAGCTGTTCCTAAAGGCTCATCTTGATAATGTATAGTTCCTTCAGCACCCAATGCATTCGCAAGCTTAATTAATTCGCCTTCTACAACTTCTCCGAACCTTCCAACTACAAAAGCAATTTCAAGAACTTGCGTAGATTGAATAGCCACTATGTCCTCAACCAAACGCTGAACAATAGACTTTTCGGCAAGTTTCACCAATGGTTTAGGCGTTATTAACGTGTGGGGTCTTAACCTTTTCCCCATACCCGCCATTGGAACAATAATTCTCATAACTTCACAATTATTCAACAAAAAAAAAGGAAATACGTTCTCGAAAATGAGACCAACCCTGAAGTAATGAACAATATGATTTTAACGAGTTCCGGTGCTTCCAAACCCACCTGCACCTCGATCCGTTTCCTCTAATGATATTACCTCATTCCATTGAATTTGAGCATGACTTGCAAATACGATTTGCGCCACTCTTTCTCCCGGTTCAATTACAAATTCAGCATTCGATACGTTTACCAATAAAACTTTAATCTCGCCTCTGTAATCAGCATCAATGGTACCA
>VGFR01000076.1 GCA_016868835.1 Bacteroidota bacterium
ACAAGTATGACAAGTATTCCAACCAATAGAAAAATAAGTGCTGCGTTCATGTTGCGAAGGTATGAATTCTTCTTCTCAAACGTTTGCTTTGATGTAACTTGCACCCTATAATTACGCGAATGAAAACACACTTATCCTTGGCTTTTTTTTGCATGTGTTTGTTCACATCACAAGCACAATTGCTAACAAGGTCAAATAATACCTTGGTTGTAGCGAACGGATTTGAATTGCCCAATGCCTGGGCTGGCGGGTTCAATGCGCCCCAATTCTCAACTATAGATGTGAATGGAGACGGCTTAAAAGACATTTTCACTTTCGATCGAATTGGTGCACGTATTTCCATCTTCTTGAATACCGGAACCATTAACGGTCAAACCTATTATTCATATACTCGGGAATTTAACGATTCATTTCCTGATGGCCTTGTGAACTGGGTGTTGCTGCGTGATTTTAACTGTGATGGAAAGGAAGATATTTTTGCGAATTCTCAATCGCAAATCAAATGCTGGAAAAATGTATCTGCTGCGGGTGTGCTTGCGTTTGAGCCAGTAAACAATGGCTCTCCCATTCAAGCAGATTACGATTTTGGTAATCCATTTACAGCACCAATTTATACTGTAAGTCTTGACATTCCGGCCATTGAAGACTATGACGGCGATGGCGATCTAGATATTTTCACGTTTACAGAACAGGCTACCACCATTTATTTTTTCAAATCGCTTCAGGCTGAAAACGGGAATTGTGAAACAATGGATTATGTCTGTGGTAACAGATGTTACGGAATGTTTGGCGAAAGTCCTGAGAGCTTTTCAATGATTTTGGGGAGCGATTTTATTTGTGGTTTGAATGTGACTGATCCACGTTCGAATGAAATGCTACATACTGGCGGAACCTTATGCTCTATAGATTTAGATAACAACGGTCTTCATGATTTGGTGGTTGGTGATGTTACAGAAACCAATTTGGGAGCCCTTCTCATGGATAATGCATGGGACGGATTAGATTCAGTGATTGCATTTCAAAATGATTTTCCATTGCAACAGGGAGCAACAGTTCAGGTGAATTTGCCACTGTTTCCTGCTGCTTACTATGAAGACGTAACAGCTGATGGTATTCGCGACCTCATTGTTGCATCGAATTCTTATTCGGCAATGGATGATCGCAATGGAGTTTGGATGTACAAGAACAACAGTGCGAACGCTGGTCCCCAATTTGAATTTCAATCCACGAATTTTTTGCAAAACGAAATGATTGACTTTGGTACTTGCGCTTATCCTGTGCTTACTGATGTGAATGCAGACGGATTGAAAGATTTAATGGTTACCAATAGAAAGTACTTTAATCCGTTCAATTGGAGTGATAGCCACACCTCTCGTATTTATTATTTTCAGAACACCGGCACTGCCGAAATTCCGAGTTTTGAATTAATGACAGACAATTATTTGCCTTTGGAAACAGATACCCTTGACAGTAAGTATTTGGCTTTTGGTGATGATGACGGTGATGGTGATGAAGATATGCTTATTGGAGTGATGAACGGATATTTGTTTCGGTATGAGAATACAGCGGGACAAGGAAACGCAATGCAATTTTCTGTTACACCGGAAACACTCACAACTTCAAATGGGACAGTCATTGATGTAGGTCAATATGCCGCGCCGCAATGGGTAGACTTAAATGAAGATGGATTACTTGATTTAGTGGTGGGAGAGAAGAATGGAAACGTGAATTATTTTCAAAATGTTGGAACCGCCAACGCGCCTGCGTATGATTTCATAGAAGATTCATTGGGACATTTTGCAGCAACAAATATCATTGGTGTTTTCGGATATAGCATTCCACATTTTTATAAGAACGGACAAAATCAATGGGAGGTGTTGGTAGGAACAGAGACCGGGCAAATTAATCACTACTCCGTTGTAGATGGAAATTTGAATGGGAATTTCAACCTTGAGACGTTAGATTTTTACGGAATTAATGAAGGAGAGCGCTGTGCAGTGTGGTACGAAGACATTACTGCCGACGGGCTGCCCGATTTGTTTGTTGGTCAAATAGGTGGTGGTCTTGGTTTTTATACCAGTGATAGCATAATTTCAGTTTCGGAAATTCCCAATCTTGTTTGGAATGTATATCCAAATCCAACGGTTGATGAGGTTGTCATTCAACTTCAATCGGGAGCCGCAGGAGCCATGTGGATTGAAGTATTAGACAGTCAAGGTAGATCTATTGATAGCCAAAAAGCAGTTGGAAATTCAATTCAAATTTCCATGAGTGATTGTGCACCAGGTGTTTACTTCATTCGATTAAACGGGCGAGAGGTGCAACGGGTAGTAAAACTTGAAAGATAGAATTTATCCTCTTCTTCGTTCCAACAAGATCATCATCATCAAGGATAATGTGGCCTGTAAATCTGTAGCTTCTGATTGATCTGACAAGCGTTGCAAACTGAATTTTCTTCCAAAAAATGACGCTTCTTTTTTAAGTCTATAAATGACTTGTTCATTCTGGTCTTTAACCACGTATGCCGGATTGAATAAGTATCCTGTGAGTAGCCCAAGAATTGGAATTTCAGATAGAAGGGCGTCTCCAACTTTTACCCATGGATTTTCTTCTTGAATAATGAGGTTGTTTTCGTTCGCTTCGTTGTAGATTTCATAACGCGCTTTCCAAATGGAAGCCCATCCTCTGCGAGCAACTTTGCCAAGTTCATTTCCTTCGCTGTTGGTGAAAGCATAGGCCGCATTGAAATCAATCCATTTGTTGGCCTTGATGGTATAGAGTAATTCACTTTTTGATTCGTTGGAATAGACCATGATTTCATCTACGAATTTGAACATTTTCTGACGCACATAGGCAACAGTGTTTCCATTGTTGTCTTGTACCGTAAAATCGTTGGCCAATGTGGTTATTTTGAATTTAAAGTGAAGTGGGAATTGCATTTTGCAAGTTGTTTGTGTTGAACGAAATTAGTGAATTTGAAGGACGAATGAATTTATTCATTCCACAATTTCCAACTCTCCTCAGCTTGAATATGCAGCATGCCTAGTCCGTTGCAAACGGTAGCACCTTGTGTTTTGGCCAGAGAGAGAAAAGCGGTTTCAGCAGGGTTGTATATTAAATCAATTGCAATGTGACTTTTTCCCATAGCTTCATAGGGAAGTATGGGGCTTTGATCAATTAATGGGTATTGACCCAAGGGAGTGGTATTCACAACAAGTGTGCATGCTTGAATTAAAGCTGGAGTTATGTCTTCATATGTGCAATGCTGCGCTTCATGCTTGTGCTTTTCTCTGCTCGCAACAAAATATCGGATTCCCCATTTCTTCAGAACATATTGAACGGCTAATGAAGCTCCGCCACTTCCTAAAATCAAGGCATTCTCTACTTTATTTTCCATCAAGGGGACCAGCACGCGCTCGAAGCCAATGCAATCTGTATTGTGACCAATGTACTTTCCGTTTTTTACAGAAATACAATTGACCGCACCAATAGCTTGGGCTGCCTCATCAAGTTGATTTAAAAATGGAATAATTTCAGATTTGTATGGAATGGTAACATTGAATCCGTTGAATGAATTCTTCTTGAATAGGTCTTCCACCAGGGCAATGGAATTTAATTCAATGTTTTGGTACTCGGCATGAATCTGTAACCGTTCAAATTTTTCAGTGAAATACGCTTTTGAAAAACTATGATCAAGTGTTTTTCCAATGAGGCCATATCGTTTCATTTCGAACGGAATTTCGCTCGCAATGCAGCAATAATCATTGGTAAAATACTCAATGCAATGATGACTAAGACAACGGCTTCAAAGTGCTTTTGAATGAATTCTATTTGTCCTAAAAAATATCCAGCAATGGTCATAGACGTGATCCATAAAAATCCACCGAAAATATCGAAAGGAAAAAATTTACTTCGATAATCCATCTTGCCAATTCCAGCAACGAACGGAGTAATGGTGCGAACTACAGGAACGAAACGCGCCATGATAATGGCTTTCGTTCCATATTTTTCAAAAAACAATTCTGTCTTTTTTAGATGTTTCTCCGCAACAAGTGCACGTCCAAAAATCTTTTTCGATAAGATGCGCTCTCCAAAGAATCGGCCTATCCAGTAATTGGTTTGATCGCCAGCAATGGCAGCGAGAATAAGCAGCCCAATGAGCATGAATATACTTAACTCATTTTCTCCAGCGCAAAGAGCTCCGGCAGCAAAGAGCAACGAATCGCCAGGCAGAAAAGGCATGACCACTAGTCCTGTTTCAACAAAAATGATAACAAACAAGATGAGGTAAAACCAGTTGTGATAGGTGTCAAGAAGGATCGGTAATTCGGTATTTAAATTCCGAACAAAATGCAACAGCCACTCGAGAAACTCCATCATGTTACAAAGTGCATTTTAAAGATGAATCGAATTTTTCAGCGTATGCCTGCACACCGCCTTCAAGGCTGAACAGGTGTTGATGATTGAACTTGTGTTCTAAGAAATACACCAACGCATCTGAACGCTTCCCGGAATTGCAATGAAAGATTAACGGTTTGTCTTCAGGGAAGGAATTGAAATTATGAATAACCTGATCTAAAGGAATGTGCGTGCCACCAATATGACAAAGTGCAACTTCGTAATCTTCGCGAACATCAATGAGCATGAAGTCTTTCCCTTCCAGTTTCCATTGGTTGAACGTCTCTAATGATAAAAACATATTAGCTTTTATATTTCGTTACAATTTCTTCAGGTAAATAATCGAAGAAAGTGTCGCCGCGAAGTCCACTGCGTAAACATTCTAAAGGAATTATTTCATTTTCTGCAATATTTCCGAGGTTCACATTCGCACCACAATGCTTAATGAAATAAACTTGTTGCGCTTTTTTAGGAGCTTCCCAAATGATGGAATTGCCATCTACTTTGCTCAAAATCTTGTTGATTAACATGACATGAGCTTGGCCTGAGGGTCTATAAATTCCAACTGTGCCACTTTCTCTCGCTTCAGCAATTACTTTCCATGAACCGGCTTGCAATTCGGTTTGCATCATTTTGATCCATCTTGAAGGTGAGATCAGTATACCCTCTTCTTTTGAACCTACTTCAGATAAAACGCGGTAATCTTTCGCGAACTCGGCAATGAGTTCACATTTGATGTTGTGATCTAAAACCACACTACCGTCAGAAACTTCTACAGTGTCTAGTTTTAATCTGTCAACCAATTTTTTATAATCGTTTATTTGATTTCGAACGAAATACGCCTCAAACAGAGTGCCTCCGAGGTACACTTTAATTCCGGCTTCATGATAAAGTTTGACTTTCTCTTCAACTTGATTGGAAAAAATGGATGTTCCAAATCCCAACTTAACCATATCAATATAATCTGCACCAGCTTCAACCATGTCCTCTGCTTGACGAATGGAAAGTCCTTTGTCCATAACCATGGTCAAACCAAATTCTCTTGGTTTTCCTTCGCGCTGTGGTAGAAATGATAAATTATGCTTCATAGTTTAAAATCAATGCAAAGGCAAATATAAGAAAACTTAGAGCGTGTACTTCTTACACTAAGCCCAAATCTTGCTTCAACTGCAAGTAGAAATGTACTTGCAGAATTTTCGGATAATACGTTTCGAACTCTTCGAGGTCTGGCTTATCATTTTGAAGTACCATCAGCATTAGTTGTTCAGCCTCTTGAATTTTGCCACATTCATATAAGTAAACCACTCTGCGCATGGCTAGGTCGGCATTCGAGACGTGAAATAGAGTAGCTTCTTCCAAAACTTGAAGTGCCTGAAAAAGTTGTTTTTGTTTGTAATGAATATCTGCCAGAGCCATCCATGATTCATCATTATCTGGAAACTCTTTCGTTAAATGCTCTCCTAACAACTGTGCGTCGAAATACTTTTCTTGTTTAGCAAGCATTTCAATTTTGTATAGGGTATAATCTGGATTCTTTGGCTCCAGGGCAATGGCTTTATCTATGAAGGGGAAGGCCTCTTCCGTTTTTCCTTGCAAATCCATGACCACGCCAATGCCCAAGTACGCATCGGCCCAAAACTCATCGCTCTCTATGCTTTTGTAGTAATAAAAAAGAGCTTTATCAAGATTCCCCATTTTTTCGAAGCATTCACCAACGTGACAAAAAACAGGTGCTTGTGGTGGCTCAATGGCATATGATTCTTCTAGTACTTCAAGTGCTACAGCGTATTTCTCTTGCTTAAAAAGTGCGTGCGCTTTATTGTAATATGCTGGCGCGAAATCACTTTGAATAGCCATGCAATAGTCATAAGCTTCAATGGCATCATCTAATTTTTCTAGACGCTGTAGGGCATTGCCCAAGTTATACCATGCAGCAAAGCTATACGGATGTTCGTCTATGAATTTGTGGAAATAGGTTGCACAAACAGCATGCAGTCCCGTCACCTCATAGCAGAAAGCTAATTCATATAAAAGTGTTTCGTTTTCCGGATTGCGTTGAATTCCTTTGTGTAAAACATCAATGGCCTTTTCATGCCGATCGAGATTCTCATATTCCAAAGCCATTTCCAAATACACTTCATCTATTTCTTCTTCATCACAAACCGCTAATGCTTTTTCGTAATAAAGAATGGCTTTATTGTGTTCTCGAAGCTGACTGTAAATGGCAGCCATGGTGAGCAACATTTCATCATTATTGGGTTCAAATTTTTCCAGCACTTTCAACCGAGAGAGTGCTTTAGAGAGCTGACCAATGCCTGAAAGAATTTGAACTTCTTTCATGATGAGAGAGGTGTTTTCTGGAAAAAGGGAATAGGCATATTCCAAAACTTTAATGGCTTTTTGAAAGCTCAGGTTGTCTTGGTAAGCTTCAATAATCATTTCAAACTGTTCAACGTCGAAATAGTACGATTCGTTTTTACGAATCATTTCTTCAAACCGTTGAATGAGTTCTTGTGAATTGTGATGCTCTTTTGAATTTTCGCTCATGGGCTAATTTCCTTCTTCAAAAATACGTGAATTCAACGCAGGAAGTTCAGGAATATTTGAACAGGTAATACACCATTTTAGCGTATTCATTGAAGGTGGTAATTAATCCTTCCTCGTTTTTGTACCACGACTCGGGCGTAAAATTCTCATTTTTAGCTGCTAAGAAGACCAATTCAATACCTTCTCTTTCAAATTTTTCTTGAAAGGTCATTCGCAAACGACGCAAGTGATATTCGCTACTGAGTATTCCAATTTTCCTAAATTGATGCGATTTGGCGTATTGTAATATTTCTTCGCTCTCTTCAAAACTGCTTGTTGCTTTGCCTAAAAGGAATATGGAGGAAGAGTCAATTCCATTTCGGAGCAAACATTCTTGGGTAAGTTCCGCTTCGGTGAGGTGATAACCCAAAGCTTGTATTTGAACGGGAAAATTTCCTCCCGTGCAGACTGCGGCAGAAGGGAACTTTTTAAGATGTTGAGCCGCTGCTATTCCTCTTTCGTAGCTATTTCCGCCCAAAACAAAAACAGCCTCAACTTGTTGTGGCTCATCTGCCGCTGCCAGATATTTTCCTGCTAACTGCAAGTAATCGAACAAGTGTATAAGTATGAAAAGCAATAGGAATACGCCTAAATATTTAAGTGATGAAATGGAAAGTGAAAAGATTTCACGCCAAGTGAGCCGAGAGAAATAAGTGTACTGGTTTTTATTCATTTCAAACTAAAACCATGTTATTGTGCAAAAGATTACCTAACGGATATTCATATGGAAGTCCTAAACTTTCGTGAACAGCCTTTAATTCATCTGCATGAATTTCAAAATTTTCTTGATAACGTGTGTTTTCGAACCATTCCGTTGCCGCCGCGGTAGATATTTCAAATCGATTGGAAACGCGGAAAATATTTTCAGGATCATTCATGAAGGTCTGACATTTTTCATTCATGACTTCCATAACTTTTAATATAATATCTTCTTTTTGTCTTAAAGCTTCTTCGCTTGCTACAACAACAAAACCACACCAAGGAGCGTGAAATGTATCTAGAAAGCAAAGGTGTCCTTTTTTCACGGAAGGAATGCTGGTATATTTTTCCCAATAGAAATAATTAGTCTCTTTGTTCTTTAAGCTTGTAATTGCGTTATTCAGATTCGATACTTCAACGTATTGTTCATCTGCAGGATGAAAATGATGCTGTTGTGCATGAATGCGTGCCATGAGATGTGAGCCACTTCCTTTGCGAGAAATGGCGTATTTCAATTTATGTGGGCCTTGTATGAGCGGAGTATTGGCATAACCGGAATAAATTCCCCAAGTTAGAGGACTGGCAGTGTATACCTTAACAATTTTAGCTTTCATACCTCTGTGCCATGCACTAACAAATCCTTCTGTGAGCATGAGAGCAATATCCAAATCCCCTTCAGACAATGCCTCGGTCATGACTCCAGTTCCACCAGCGAAATAAGTCCATGAGACCTGTGCCTGCAATGCACTGAAAACATCTTGTTCCAATGCCAATTGCCAGGGCAAATTAAAATGTTCAGGAACACCTCCAATACGCAATGTAATTTTCGATTTCATATCAATACCCTCCGTTCCATTTTCGAATGAACCACTCCAATGACAGCAATGTTAATAGAATGAAGAGTAAGGGACTCCAGTCAATTAGGTCTCGAACCTTTCTTTCTTCGTAGCTTTTGCTTGTGATTTCCTTGCGTTGTTTCAACTCTTGAATT
>VGFR01000077.1 GCA_016868835.1 Bacteroidota bacterium
CAATTTCCAGGAGTGAATTTTAAATTAACTTCTTCAAAAAGTGCTCGCTTGCCATAGCGCAAACTCAGGTTTGATACATTCAACATACAACTTGCAAATTAGGCGGCAAAGATAGTTATTGAATAACTAGTATGGTGCAGTTGAATTTAGTGTTTCATTGGAATGTAATTGTGATTCACATTTTTGAAGAAAAATGTCCATTTATCGGTTTGTTCTTGAATGATTTGATTGGTGCTTTTTCCTGCTCCATGACCGGCACTGGTTTCCACTCGAATAATGGAAGGCCTTTCATTTGTTGTGCATTCCTGCAGCATAGCAGCAAACTTAAAGCTGTGCGCTGGTACCACGCGGTCATCATGATCTGCTGTCATTACCATGGTCGCGGGATAATTGGTGTTCGGTTTTAAATTATGGTATGGGCTATATGCCAGTAAATATTCGAACATGGATTTCGATTCTTTTGAGCTGCCATATTCGGGGATCCAACCTTTACCCACTGTAAATTCTTGATAGCGTAGCATATCTAACACACCAACTGCTGGAAAGGCAACTTGGAAAAGATCTGGACGCTGAGTCATGCACGCGCCAACAAGCAAACCGCCATTTGAACCGCCTTCAATGGCAAGCTTAGAATTGGAAGTGTATTTTGTCTGAATGAGGTACTCTGCACAATCAATAAAATCATTGAAAACATTTTGCTTCTTCAAGCGCATTCCGTCTTGATGCCATTCCTCACCAAATTCCCCACCACCACGAATATTGGCTAACGCGAAGACTCCACCTTGTTCGAGCAAAATCATTCTTGACGATGAAAATGAAGGTGTGAGAGATACATTGAAACCGCCATATCCGTATAGAAGTGTAGGATTTTCTCCGTTCAGTTCAACACCTTTCTTGTGAACGATAAACAATGAAATTTTGTTTTTTCCGTCGCGCGATGGCACCCATACTTGCTTGCTTTCATAATCAGTTGAGACAATGTCAATATTGGGGGAATGATATAATTTTATCTCTCCTGAAGCAATTGAATATTCGTAAATATTACCTGGGTATGTAAAGGAAGTAAATGTGAAGTAGCATTTTTCATCGGTTCTTTTTCCAGAGAAACCGTTGGCAGTTCCGGTAGCATCGGGTAACTGAATGATTGTTCGGTTTTTTCCATTGTAGTCACATGACTCAATGCGCGTATTTGCGTTATCTAAGTAGTGCAGAAATAGTTTGTTTCCACAAGTAGTTACATTTTGTAATAGTCTTTTTTCGGCGGGAATAAGTGTTTCCCAATTACTAGGTTCAGGATGATACGGGTCAACCTTGACCAAGCGATAGGTTGGCGCATCTAAATCGGTTAAAACAATTAATTTTCCGTCAAGAGCCACTTCAACTGCGCTCGAGTGATAACTTAAATCGGTGAACAAAGGTTGAAAAGAAACACTGTTTTGAGCAATATGTTTGAAATAAACCAAGTATCCATCTGTTCCTGGAGCTGAGGTGATGAAGAGAAATTGCTTGTCTTCACTCAATGTTGCATTGTTGTAATAAGTTGCATTTTTCGCATCAGAGTATACGAGCTTATCCGTGCTTGGCGCTAATCCGATCTGATGAAAATAAACGGAGTGATGCAAATTATTACCCTTTAAAACATCACCGTTTTTTGGCGCTGGGTATTTGCTGTAGAAAAAGCCGTTCCCGAACCATGAGACGCCACTAAATTTCACCCATTCAATGGGTTCCTCAACGGGTTTGCCAGATTCAATGTCCCAAACTTCTATGGTTGACCAATCACTACCTGCTTTACTGATGCTCACGGCCATGAGCGTGTGGTCATCATTTGCTCCTAATAGGTTGAATGTGGTTGTGCCATTCGGGTCAAATTGATTCGGGTCAATAAAAATGCGCTCGGTGCCTTTTGTTCCTTTTCTCACATAGCAAACAGATTGGGGTTGAAGGCCTGAGTTTCGCCAGAAAAAATAATATTCACCCTCTTTTTCGGGTGCACTTACTTTTTCGAAATTGAATATTTGACGATATCTTTCTTCGATTTGGTTTCTTGTTTCCTCATGTTTTTGAAAATAGGTATTGGTTTGCATTTGCTGCTCCAGCACCCATTTTTTTGTTCGGTCGGAATGGTCGTCTTCAAGTCCAAAGAATGCGTCATGCACGTTTACCCCAAAATATTGAAAGCTTGTGTCCGGAATATTTTGATTGATTTTGAGTTTGACTTCCATAACTTTTTCTGGTTTCGTGCAAGCAAGAATTGAACAAGTTGCTAGCAAATAGATGAGTGATTTTTTCATGTTATTCTTCAATGAAGTCTAGGTTTTTTCCGAATGTGTCTGGTAGGTATCGGACAGCTAATATTGCTAGCCCAATGGTGATTATACCAAGGATTGTGGCGCTTTGAATAATGGTGAAATGAGATTCTAATGCTTTGAAAGAAAGAACAAGTGGTACTGTACTTCCGCGAACGAAATTGGGAACTGTTGATGCCACGGTTGAGCGAATATTTGTTCCAAATTGCTCTGCAGCATTGGTGACAAACAAAACCCAATAGCCCGTTGATGCGCCTATGAGAAATGAAAGACTATAGAAAACGAACTCACTGTGATTTTCAACATATAAAAAGTAGGCGCAAACTAATATGGTAATGAAGAGATATGAAAAAATAATAGACTTTCGAGATCTGAAATATTGACTTAAAAATCCACTGATTAAATCCCCAACGGATAGTCCAAGGTAGCATGTAACAATGCAAGTGGTATGATCTACATGAATGGAATTATTCATGTTCAAGGCCTGTGCAAAATCAGGTGCGAATTTGACGAGTATACCTACACAGAACCAAACAGGAAGTCCTATGGCAATGCAACTTAAATAACGCAAGGCTCGATTTCTATTTGAGAAAATAAGTAGGAAATTGCCTTTTTTATTTTTTGAGATATCCAGGTTGTCATAGAGTCCAGATTCAAACGTTTGAAAGCGCAGAAAAAGAAGAGTTAACCCCAAGCAACCCCCAATGATATAGGCCGTTTGCCAATTTTGTAACCCAAAGATTGTAAAATGTAATTTGGAAATTCCAACTGCGGCAACAGCACCCATTGCACCTGCAGTAACAATGATCATTGTGCCAATGCCTCGCTTCTCTTTGTCCATGGTCTCACTGATTAATGTGATTGCTGCGCCAAGTTCTCCGGCAAGACCAACACCGGCAATGAATCTAACCAGCATGTACATTTCAATATTAGTGACGAAGGCATTGGCAATGTTAGCCGCCGAGTATAACAGTATGGAGCCAAATAAAATCTTTTTTCTACCTTGCTTGTCGCCAAGAATTCCCCACAAAATTCCACCTAAAATGATTCCTCCCATTTGCCACAAAAACAAACTGTAATCGAGATTTTTGATGAGGTTGGTGTCGGTAATGCCAATTCCAGCTATACTTTCTTTACTCACAATGTTGAATAATTGTAAGTCATATATATCCACGAAATATCCCAATGAGGCAACAACAATGGTGAGCCAAAGTTGCTTGTTATTTGAATTCATTTTTTCAGCGATTTTAAATGGAGAGTGGTCGAGAAGCAACTTTCGAGTAATCGTTATTGTTACGCAAGGCGAAGAAGAATTTCTCACTCCATGAATGACCATTGAATTCCATGAGACTAATGGTGTCTTGAAGGTATTCAAAAGGCTGAAAGTTTTTCATTATCTCTTCATGCACACGAGTGAAGTTGGTCAACAATTCAATTTTTGATACAACATTCATATGAAATTGAGGGGTGTATGAAAATTGAGGGGTGCGTGTAATATGCGGATTGTCTTTTAGGATGTAGGCAATTTGCTTGTGCAGTTCTGAGACAATGTTGTTCTCTTTTAATGCGATGTGAATATCTTCACTTAACACGTTGGTCATGACACTGTTCAATTGCAACGAAAAAGCGTTGGTTTCGTTAGTAAAAGATTGAATTTCTTTTCCCAAATCGAAAACATCGTCTTCTGTACATTCAAACAAATCTGAAAGCTGAATAAACAAAGGTTTGGCTTTTTGAATAAGACCGCCATATAACCAAGCATTTAATCGGGTATGTATTTCAGCCTCATGCAATAAGTTGGGGCGGAATGCCAGAAAGTAAATGCGTTTGTGGTTCATGCTAAGTTCAAATTTACAACCAAACAAAGGCACAAACAACAAAAACAAGGATAATAACTAGATAGTACCAAAAATCAATAAACCAAGGAAAATATTCCTTGTAAATCTTCTGGAATTTAGATTCATTAATTGAAAAAGAAGAGATATGTGCTCAGCATAGTTAGAGTGAACACAACCCATTTTTTAGTTCGTACGGCCATTTTTGTTTTTTAGTAGTTGCTAAAATGTTTTTTTTCTTGATGTACATGAAAGAGAACAGATGTAGTTTTCAATAGTGAAATGTTAATTTACGTGGTGTATTTTTGCCACATGAGGCAAATCTTTTCATTTCTCATAATAATCATTCTAACCTCGAGTTGTAATTCATATAATAAGCTCATGACCGAAGGGCAGGAGTTGTATGGAGCAAAAATGTATACTCAGAGTTATTTGAAATATGAACAGGCATATGGCATTAAGAAAACGACCTCTGCATTAATTGCAATGCGCCAATCGGCTGAAGAGATTGTTCGCGAGAGGTATGATTTACCCATCCGTATGAAAGCGAGCCAAGAGGATTTTGACGGAGCCTTTTCCCTATTAAGTGAAATGGATCAATTCATTCGAGAGCGCCACCATTTGGAGTTGAAGGAGCCTATTGGGCTCCGCGATTGGTTGGGACAGATGCTTGTGCGAGCGGTTGACCAATGGTACAGTCAAGCACAAAAAAAAGTGCTCGATGGGGATTATGATGGTGCTACGGATTTGATGACTCGGATTTTGAAATATGCTCCTCAGAAAAAGGAAGCAACCTATCTGTATAACATGTGCAGAATATTGCCGGCATATGAACTGGGTAAAAAGGCAGAAGGGCAGGGGCGTTTGAGAGATGCAATTGAACAATATAATTTTATTCTTGATTTAGATCCAGTGTTCAAAGACGTGTCTGAGCGTAGAAAAAAGGTAATTGAAAAAGGAAGAGTTCGCATTGCTTATGTGCAAGTGAATTCTCAGAAAGTGGATGACAAAAAGGAAAAAGAGTTTGGTGCGGTGATGTGTCAAGAGTTATTGAAAATGGACAACCCATTTTTCTCATTAATTGATCGAGAGAATACCGAGAAATTATTGGATGAGCAGCGCATGTCAATGACGGGTTTAATGGACGAAGGGAAGGTCATTGAAGCTGGTAAACTTGTTGGTGCAGAGTATATTTTACTTGGAGAGGTTTTAGATGTATATGACGATCAAAAACATTATGATTCAGGCGAGGGAAGAGGTTACTTGGGCAGAACGAAAGATTCTAAAAAAGTACGGTTTCAATATTGGAAGGAAGTATACAAGTGTCAATTGCGCATGCGGTTTACGTTGTTGAATTCTGAAACCGGTGAAACGGTTCATACCTTTATTGAAGATGCTATACTTGATAATGTGTTGAACTGGGCGACTTGCACGGGTGATTGCAGCAGAATTTTTCCAGGAAATTGGCGGTGGGAATTGTTGGACTCAGACCAAGATGTTGTGGATGCCGATGGGTATTTTGAACTTCAAGAAAAATTCAATAACAAACCAACTTCGGATCGTTTAAAAACTTTAATCTTGGGGAACGCGGGACATGTGGGTGGTAAACTCACTAATGAAATTGAGGCTGTGTTGGAATATAAGTTGGTGCCTTAGATATTAGAAAGTGCTAGCTCTAGCTGCGGAAGTAATGCCTTCTGGTCATCATTAAGTATGACTGTTGTTGGTCCGGTAAAAAGGGTTGACAGCTCCTCTTGAATCTTGTTTCTATTGTTAAAATCATTTAAAAGCATTGAACTTCTTTTTGAAACTCTTTGAAATCTTAGTGATTCAGGAGCTTCAACAATCCAAAGCGCGTCTGTATTTTCATTGCTAAATATTGAGATTATTGCGGATTCTTTGAAGCAGGTGGTGGTATTCAAAAGTGATTTCCATTTTTGAAATTGTATTCTCACCTCCGCATGAATGACGGCTTCTATTTGATTTTTTATTTTTTGGTCGGTGAATAGAATTGTCGCTAATTCTGCTTTCCAGTTTGGCGATTCGAAATGCACTGCATTCGTTATTTCATGAATTTGATTGCGAATTTCAATTTTCTCGTAAACTTTTTTAGCTTCCTCATCGCTATTGAAGACGGGGTGCCCTAAATGCATGAGCATTTTTGAAATGGTTGTTTTTCCAGATCCTATTTTCCCTGAAATGCCTATTGTTTTCATGTTTTTTTGAGCGAGAAGGAGTATCTTCGTAGCATGTCAAAAATAAACGAAGTTTTCATAGCGCCATCTATTTTGGCTGCTGATTTTGCTAACCTGCAGCGTGATATAGAAATGGTTAATGCGAGTAATGCCGATTGGTTTCATATTGATGTCATGGACGGAATGTTTGTTCCAAATATTTCTTTTGGAATGCCGGTCATTCAGGCAATAAAAAAACACGCCCAAAAGCCGTTAGACGTGCATTTGATGATTGAAAAGCCCGAAAGATATATTTCCGCTTTTGCTCAACTTGGTGCCGATGTATTAACTGTTCATGCCGAAGCGTCTATTCATTTGCACAGAACTATACAAGCGATTAAAGTAGAGGGAATGATGGCCGGGGTAGCATTGAATCCGCATACATCTATTTCTCAAATAGAGGATGTATTGGATGATGTGGATTTGATTTTATTGATGTCTGTAAATCCGGGATTTGGAGGACAGAAATTTATTGAAAGAACCTATGATAAATTGAACAATTTAGTTGAGCTTTTGTCTTTATCGAAGAATACCCCTCGGATTGAAATAGATGGTGGAGTGAATGCAGAAAATGCAAAGAAATTAGTAGAGCTTGGAGCTGATGTTTTAGTTGCTGGTAATTTTGTTTTTTCAAGTCAAACCCCAAAAGAAACAATAGAAGATTTAAAAAGAAGTGTCAATCATGGCTAAGAAAAATACGAATGTGAATCTCTTTAAGTTGCGTGTCATTCTCGATACAGAAGAAGACGTATTTCGCGACATAGAAATTGAATGTGACTCTAAATTTGAAGCGTTACATGGTGCTGTTTTAGATGCATTTGACTTTGAAGAAGGGGAGATGTCTAGCTTTTACATGAGTAATGATGAGTGGGAGAAAGGACTTGAGATTTCGCTCATGGATATGGGCGAAGAGGGAAGCATGTCAATGGCAAACACAACGTTGTCTGAAATGATTTCAAAGCCAGGCGATAAAGTGCTCTATGTGTATGACTTTTTGCGTATGTGGATTTTTTACATTGAAGTCATGGAGGTAAAAAAGGATAAGCCAAGTACCATATATCCGCGTGTTGCATTGGTATATGGTGATGCTCCTTCACAGGATAGCAAAGAAATTAAAGACATGTTTGGTGAAGAAGGTTTGGATGAAGACGAAGAATTATTTGATGATGAAGATGTGGATGAGTTTGGTACCGAAGATGAAATGTTTGACGAAGACGAATTTGGAGGCTCATACCGCTATGATGAAGATTAAGTATTACTGGATTGGTTTGCTGGTCTTTTCATTTATTGCTTGCGAAAATGCGGAGAGCAAAGTGACCAGTGATTTGTTGAATTTTCCGAATGCCGAGACGGGAGAGGTAAATGGTGATTTACCCAAAATAGTAATGGATCAAGAAGTGGTTCAAATAGGGAAAGTTGTAGTTGGTGAAAAAATCACCCACACCTTTCATTTTAGAAATGAAGGTAAAGGACCTCTGCAAATAGCACATGTGACCCCGAGTTGCGGTTGTACAACACTTAAGGATTGGCCGAAACACCCCATGCAACCCGGTGAGGAGGGGACGATTACCGTAGAGTTGAACACAACGAATTTATCTGGACCCATTGAAAAGAGTATTCAGGTGAGCACGAATGGCATTCCGAGAGATGTTTTTTTGAAGATTGTGGGTGAAGTTGCTGGCCAAGCCGCTAATCCGAATTTTGAACAAAATGGTCCAGAAATGCAACGAGTGCAGTAGAAGAACAATTTCTGTTATACATTCGCTACTTAAAAAACAAAACTATGATTTTATTAAACGGACAAGGCGGAGGAGATTTTTCCGGAATGTTAATTATGATGGGTGGAATGTTTGTGATCATGTATTTTTTCATGATACGTCCACAAATGAAAAAGGCCAAAGAGGCAAAGAAATTTCAAGAGAGTATCGCCATAGGTGACAAGGTTATGACCCTTGGGGGAATTCACGGTAAGGTTTTGGAAGTGGATGAAACAACCGTTGTCATAGGTCTTGACCAAGGAAGAATGCGTGTTGAAAAAGCTGGGTTAGCAGCAGATAAACGTGTAGCAATAGAGGCTGAGCAAAAGTAAATATTAGAAAAATAAAAAGGGGGCAATAGCCCCCTTTTTATTATCGTCTGCTCGAGTCTTTCTTTTTCTTTTTGGCTCCTGCACCGTCATTGAATTTCCAACCGCCACCGCGATTCGAATCTCTGCGATCACCACCTGCAACTCTGCTGTCTCTTCTGTC
>VGFR01000078.1 GCA_016868835.1 Bacteroidota bacterium
AACTTGAATACCGAGCTCTTCCCCCAACAGCAAAGCCTTTGCCCTTAATGCAGTATTAGCCGATACGCCTCCTGCCAATGTGAAGGTTGATACATTTAATTCCTGGAGCTTTTTCTGAGCAACCTTCAGCAAATAGGTTACAATAGCCTCTTGATAAGAAGCCGCAATATGATGCCTCTCTTCTTCAATGAAATTTGGATTCTCTATCAATTGATCTCTGAGGAAATACAACAATGATGTTTTCATTCCACTGAAACTGTAATCCCCCCCCTTCACCTGTGGATGATTAAAGGAATACTTTTTTGCATCGCCCAATTGAGCACACTTGTCAATTTCAGGGCCACCCGGATAATTCAAACCCAACAGTTTAGCAGCTTTATCAAAGGCCTCTCCGGCCGCATCATCAATGGTTTCAGCAAGCACTTCCATTTGTAACGGTGAATGCACAAGAACCAATTGCGTATGTCCACCGCTTACGGTCAAATTCAGAAATGGAAACGATGGCCAATCTTCTGTATTATTTACAAAATGAGCTAGAATATGGGCTTGCATGTGGTGTATTCCGAACAAGGGAATGCCCAATGCTAATGACAAACTTTTAGCGTACGTTAGTCCCACTAAAAGTGAGCCGCTTAATCCGGGCCCTTGGGTTACAGCTATCGCATTTAAATCCTGAAAACCAACACCAGCCTCACGCAATGCGCGGTCTATGACAGGAAGCATGTTCTGTTGATGAGCCCTTCCTGCTACTTCTGGAATTACCCCTCCAAATTTGGCATGCTCGGGCTGGGTAGATGTGCAATTCGATAGCACCGTTGTTCCTCTTAAAACCGCTGCTGAAGTATCATCGCAACTACTTTCAATGGATAGAATGAGCGACTCAGTCATTATTTTTTCAATTTCTGAACCATCATTTTTCCGAAATTCTCGGTGTAAGCATAATCACGTTGACCATCTTGTGTGGTAAAATAAACCAACGACTGAATGTCTGAGTCTTCGTTGTTTGAATACCAAGATCCCATATACTCAACGCCCATGACCATGAACGACTCAGCAAAAATGACACTTTCCAATATGGATGGGGCGGATACGTATGTTTGATACATCTCGTTTGTAACGGGCGCAAGCGTGAACGGATCAATCAATGTTCTTTTCTCTATGGCGTTGCATGAAGCAAAACCTCGGTCTTGAATTAATATATTGTTTTCTGAGGGCTTGCTATCCGTCCACAGATTCACGCGATTCAACGAGTCTACCTGACTTCCAAACGTCAACACCCAATTTTCTTTATTCCGAATCACAATCTGATTAACAGATTTCGATCTTCTTTTGTAATATGACATGGCTTCATCCATGAACATGGCCTTTACAATTTTTTGAAAGTCATATTCAATTGAAGGATGCGTTTTAAACAAGGCAATCTGATTATCAGCTAAAACTTCATAATTCAATTTAACATTCTGCAAAGAGGCCATGGATTTCAACGAATCTATATTCGCCGCTCCCTCTTTGAAACTCATCACAATCGGCAACCAAGCTACCTTTGCGGGTGTTAAAGAAAAATCCCAATTGTATCCGCTTCTCGAATGCATTTCATCTGCTACCTTCAATACCCTTAAAAACAATCCTCCCCTATCCTCTATTAAGATTGGTGCATTCGTAATCTGACTTAAATTAAATTTCATGATGGACGAATTCGGATTTGAATTATCAAAATGATAACGATAAATGGCCTCCAAACTGTCCAACCCTCGGGAATAATCTACAGAATCTCCAATAACTTGAACGGTATACTCCATACCCAAAAACTGCCTTGAATAATCTCTTCCTACTAGAGGGTCATTTGATGCCGAGGCCCTCTGAGTTTTAAGAAAGATAACTGCAGCCATGATAAATAAAAAGGCAGATACGCCCAATACCCATTTCAAACGATTCGATAAATTCATGATGCAACAAAGTTAATTCCATATCTTTAATTCCATGCACCGAATTCATATCATCTACGCATTCATTTTGATTACTCAGCACATGCTCTCTCAAGGTGTCATGAATTATTATCACAGTGATGTACACTGCCCAACCATACATCCGAAAGATGCCCGATACGGCGGACCTTATTATGAATTAAATTCAGATACCCCGCTGCTCTTTGAATTTGATCTTTTCACTGAAGTTGAAACGGAACTTATTTATTCAATTGAACATTGCAACCCATTATTTATTCCTGACGGACTAGATGCCATGGACTGTATTCAAGGATTCAATGAAAATAGAATTCCGTATCCAACGAATTCACTAAATACGTTACAAGCCTATGATCATTACCAGTTCGAGTTACCGAATGAAATGACTCAATTTCGAATTTCGGGTAATTATCGGGTAACCATCTACAACAATGATCTTGTTGATATGGATGACGCTAAGAGTCCAATTGCTATTCTTTACTTCACCGTTTTCGAAAACCGATCGAACATTCAAGCGCAAATAAATGCAAGCAGTGAAGCGGGATTTCGATTTTTCAAGCAGGAAGTTGATTTAAAAATTATTGCTGACCAATTGCCAAATTCGGACCGAGATAAGTTGCAAATAGCCATCATACAAAACCAAGATTTCTTGAATGGCATCTACATTTTTTCACCAACATTTACCCCTTCCTTTTCCGAATTTCAATATGATTATTCAGATGGAAGAAATTCATTCTGGGGAGGTGGGGAATACCGCATGTTTGAATTCAAGAACCCTAGGGTTCCGTGCTACGGTATTGCAAAAATTGAAGATCAACAGATTTACCTTCAAACAGAAATCTCTGAAAACGCCCGTAGCTATGCAAGTAGAAAAGACATCAACGGCAATTATTATGTTGCTACCGACAATCAAGAATTGTCATTTGACGACCAATTGAATGCTGATTATTTCACGGTACATTTCTCTTTATCAACCCCTTCACAAGAGCAGGGAAAAATGTTCTTAGAATGTTCAGGAATTGCGAACAAATATGAACCTGCTATCTGGAATCCTGAATTAGAAAAATACGAGGCTACTGCCTATTTGAAACAGGGGGTTTACAGCTATAGATTCGTTATGAAAGACACAAACGGACATTACATACCCTATTCAGAAGGGAACCATTACGAGACAGAAAATGACTATACTGTTCTGGTATACGGATACAATAGAAATTGGGGAGCATACGGCTGTTATGGCTTAAAGAAATTCAATTCCGGGTTGAATTAATTAATTCTCATCGAAGTTAAAATCTTCGGGTTTCCATTTGATCTGATTTCTTCTCCATGCCTTGTAACGCACAAATTGTTCCTTCACAAAAACAAGGAATTCGTATTGCGAACTGGTTCTCAGAAACTCATCGCTTACATTCATGAAATCAATGAATTCATCAAATTCTTCATTCGTTAAATCGATGATATCAAAATCTACATATAAATGAAATAACTCTTTCAGTAGATTGCGTTTTTTGTCCTCATACTTCAAACGCTCAATTTCAATTCTGTTGCGCTCACGCTTACTGAAACTTTCGTACAAAAGTGTAATGGGACTCATGATACTTCCTGTTCGAAAAGCATCTTCATCAAAACCAATACTTCGAATATCATCTGCAATGTCTTCCAAATCACGAGGAGTCAAAATGGCAATTGTAGGAAGCTGATAAATGCGATCGTCTAAAAATATTACCGGTTTATACACCTCCTTCAAAGCCGAATCCTTCATGCAAATTTGTCGGGTATAATAGCCTAATGCGGTTACACTTAACGTATCACCTTTCTCACAGTAAATACTAAAATTTCCGCGCGCATCACCAAATGTACCTGCATGCGTTCGGTTGTTCACTACTATTGCGTTCGCAATACCCTGCCCGTGGGGATCTTTAACACGGCCTTCAATATGAATAAGCTGCCCAACAGCTGTTACTGATTGAAATAAAAAAATGAAGAGCAATAGCCGCATACAGAGCGAATGTAAAGTTTGTTTTTCAATAATGGCTTATTTTTACAAAAAAGCGAACCATGAAAAATCTCATTTCTTTCTTTTTTATTTTCATCAGTCTCTCTGTTTTTGGAATCGAAGTTACTTTCCAACTTAATATGCAAGGTTTTACTGTTAATCCAAATGGAGTATCCATAGCTGGCGATTTTCAAGGTTGGACACCTGGTGTATCTTTTTTAACAGATACAAATGCTGATGACATTTTCGAATTTACCGCCACACTAACTGAAGCAACTACGATTTCATACAAATTCATCAACGGCACCACTTGGGCTCAAGAAGAAAGCGTTCCTTCATCTTGTGGCGTACCAAATGGTTTCGGTGGTTTCAATAGAACTTTTGTGGTTCCCGGGAATAACATTGTTCTTGAACCTGTCTGTTTCTCATCCTGCGCCAACTGTCCTGCAATAGTTCCTCAAATCACTGCTGTTTTTCAGGTAGACATGTCGAATGAAATTGTTTCGCCCAATGGAGTTCATTTGGCGGGTGATTTTCAAGGTTGGAATCCTACTAGCATTCTTATGAATGATATGGGAGGAGGCTTGTATGAGGCGCAGATTAGTGTTGATCAAAACACAATTTTAACATATAAATTCGTGAACGGGAATGATTGGAACAGCGATGAAAATCCACCTCTCGACTGCGCTACAGATGATGGAAATGGTAACACCAATAGATTATTTCAAACAGGAACAAATAATGTAATCATAGGCCCTGTTTGCTTCAATCAATGCTCAGCTTGTGTTGAGCCAACGCCTGTTTTGGTAACCTTTAGAACTGACCTTTCCAACGAAACAATCAGTCCGAATGGTGTTTATTTGGTAGGGTCATTCAACAATTGGGACACCATTGCAACACCCATGAGTCAATATGCGCCTAATAAATTTGAAGCCGTAGTAGTTCTAAATTCGAACCAAACCGTTCAATACAAAATCATAAACGGTTACGGATGGAGCAACCAAGAAATTGTTCCTGAGTCTTGTGGAATTCCGAATGGTGTAGGCGGTTTTGATAGATCCTATACCACCACAAACCAAACCATGACCACACTTGAAGGTAATTGTTTTTCAGGTTGTGGTCCATGTATAATTATTCCCATGTGCACGCTTACGTTCAATCTTGATCTTGGTAGTGGTATGACTGGAATCATAGCGGCTCCGGAAGGAGTCCATGTCGCTGGTTCCTTCAATAATTGGGATCCAACGGCAACGCCTTTGACCCTCCAATTTGGAACTACCTATTCCACTACCGTTACAATTCCAGAAAATGAACTCATACAATACAAATTTTTGTTCGGAAATGCATGGGGAACTGAAGAAGTCGTTCCCTTTGAATGCGGTGTTGACGACGGCTCAGGGAATATCAATCGCAGTTTCTTGTCAAGCGCTGGCATAATTTCGTTACCTATCGTATGCTGGAGTCAATGCGAACCTTGCCCTATGCAGGTGGAAGATTTATACGAGGCATACCTGCCCTTCCCTAATCCAGCCGATGACTATGTTCAATTACCCTCCACTCTGAGCAGTCAAAGTGTACAAATTATAGATGCTTTGGGACGAGTGATGAAGCTTAATAATTCTTTTGCTTCTCAAGTGATTGATATCAGTACCTGGGCAAATGGTATATATTTTATTCACACTTCAAACAACAACCAAACAGCCAAATTTTTCATTCAACATGAAAATTAATTTTATCTGTCTTTCCTTTTTTGCAGCCGCATTAACGCTGGCGAGTTGCTCGGTTACTCAAACTCCAACAGGAACTGAAGTTACTCAATTACACGCTGATGTGATGCGATTGGCAAGCGACGATTTTGAAGGAAGGGCCATTGGCACCCCCAGTGCAGATAAAGCTGCAGCATACATTGAATCTCGATTCAAAGAAATTGGACTTTTACCCAAAGGCACAGACGGATACCTTCAACACTTTTCTTTCATTCCACAAGGCCACGGACAAATACACCATGTTGGCGACAGCACGGTTATGGGAAAAAGTTTAGTCAAAGAAATTAAAGGGAAGAATGTAATTGGACTTATTGATAATGGAAGACCCTATACCATTGTTATTGGTGCCCACTATGATCACTTGGGTTGGGGAGATGAAAATAGTTTGTGGACCGGTGAGAAGGCAATTCATAACGGAGCTGACGATAATGCCAGCGGTGTTTCAGCCATGATTCAATTAGCATCAGACCTCATGGAAAATGATAAATCGCCCAAGTATAATTATCTTTTTATTGCTTTCAGTGGGGAAGAAAAAGGATTATGGGGAAGCAATTACTTTTCAAAAAATCCAACAATTCCTATTGAATCCATGAACTGCATGCTGAACATGGATATGGTAGGACGCATGAATACAGAGAAAGCGCTTAGTATAAGTGGTACAGGAACAACGGCCATTTGGGAACCGCTTTTAACTGAAAAAAATACCTTCGGATTCAAACTCATATTCGATAAAAGTGGAATTGGACCAAGCGATCACAGTTCTTTTTACAATCAAGGTGTGCCTGTTCTGCATTTCTTTACCGGCCAACATGCCGATTACCACAAACCCACTGACGATTATGACAAAATCAATTATGATGGATTAGAAAACGTCACCAGCTATATATTGTCTTTGGTGAAGTCGCTAAACACGCAAGAAAAATTAGCATTTACAAAAACAGCAGAACCCGCTCAACAAAACACGTCATTTAAAGTAACGTTGGGTGTAATGCCAGATTACATGTTTGGTGGCGAAGGAATGCGTATTGATGGTGTGAAAGAAAATAGACCCGCCTCGAATGCAGGCATGAAACAAGGAGATGTGGTATTGAAAATGGGTGATTTTAAAATCATAGACATGACCTCATACATGGAAGCGTTAGGCAAATTCAATGAAGGTCAAACCATTCAAGTTGAAATTCTTCGCGATGGAAAAACCATTGCCTTACCTGTGACATTTAAATAAATGAAAAGATTCATTGCCATTGGAGCACTATGCATTGCCAATAGTTTCCATGCTCAAACCAAAGTATTATTCTTAGGGAATAGCTACACATCTTATAACAACCTTCCACAATTAACCGCCGACTGTGCGAATAGTGCGGGTTACACGTTGATTACCGGCAGCAATACTCCCGGAGGACATACCTTTGAGCAGCATACCACCAACGCCACGAGTCAATCACTCATTGCTTCTGGCGACTGGGATTATGTTATTCTCCAAGAACAAAGCCAGCTCCCTTCATTCCCAGATAATCAAGTTGCCTCGCAGTGTTTCCCTTATGCTACTCAATTAGATGAACAAATACATGCCTCAAATACATGTGCCAAAACTATTTTTTACATGACTTGGGGAAGAGAAAATGGCGACGCTGCCAATTGTGCAAGTTGGCCTCCTGTGTGCACATATGAGGGCATGGACAGCCTGTTAAATCTAAGATACCGACAAATGGCATTAGATAACGAAGCATTGCTTTCTCCGGTTGGTGCTGTATGGAAATTTATTCGAACAAATTATCCGAGTATTGATTTGTATAATGCCGATGGGTCTCACCCTACTGCCGTGGGGAGCTATATCGCAGCATGTTGTATGAACGTAGCAATGTTTCAACTTGACCCAACTTCAATTTCTTTCAATTCAACCTTGCCTCAAGCTACTGCTGATATTATAAAAACCGCAGTACGAGATGTAGTGTACAACAACCTTTGGGAGTGGCAAATCGTAAATACATTTGGACCAACCATTGAATTAAACATACCTGCGGGTTTTAATAATCCGCTTGCAATCGATAATGGATCCAGCTCAAACACCAATTTTTCTTGGGTAACTGATGAAGGAGATACATCGCTTGACTTCTCACCAGTCTTCCAATTTGAATCAGATGGCGAACACTTGATTTATTTTGATGTATTTGAAAATGGCTGTTTCATAGATTCCGACAGTTTAACTGTCTTGATTTCTTCATTGAGTACACTTGAATCAAGTTCGAATTTCAATGTTATTCGCACTCCTAGAAGCATAACATTGACAAGTGAAAGTATGATTGAAGAAGTGTATGTTTTCGATGTGCTAGGAAAGCAATTGATTCACACCTCTACTCCAAACAACGTATTCTCATTGCCAATTAACAATTCTCAACCTCTCGTTATTCGACTGAAAATCAATAATAGTTGGTATAGCACTTTAAAATAAAAAGGGAATTGAGCTTAGAATTGTGAATAAACTTGAGAATTATTTAACATCCTAGTTCTTTTCAAAGAGTATTTTTGCGTCTCAAAAGCCGAGGCCGGATAACGGCGGGTCTTTTTAGTTAAGGTAAGGCAAACCCTCGAAAGCGTTCGGGGGTTTGTTTTTTCAATCCTATGTCAAACAAAAAAGGCCGCGAATCGCGGCCTTTCCTGAAACTAAATCCACATTATTCAACTGCAATCTGAACGGTAGCACGATCCTTACCATTCGCCAATTCTACTGCATAAATACCAGCAGAAAGCGAAGCAAGCTCTAAACGTACAGTGTTATTACCAGCTGGTAGAGTTCCTACGTTTTGTGTAGCAACTACTTGACCCAATTG
>VGFR01000079.1 GCA_016868835.1 Bacteroidota bacterium
TACCTGAGTCTGGCTCAATAATTTGATTCAGAATTCTGATGAACGTTGTCTTACCCGCACCATTGGGTCCTAGCAATCCGAAGATTTTTCCTTCTTCGATGTCAAGATGAATGGAATTCAGAGCTTGATGACTACCGTATTTTTTTGAAATGTTCTGTGCTTGAATCGCTAGCATAAACGAATTATTACAACGAAAGTAATCTTATTTTAAATGCTTGTTTATCGAAAGATTCATTTCTTTTGAACCATGCAATCGTTAAATGTTGTTTGGTTTAAAAAGGACCTGAGGCTCATGGACCATGAACCATTAACGCGGGCATCGCGCGAGAAGCATGCGGTTTTACTTTTATATATTTTAGAGCCCAGTATTCGCAATGCTCCCGATTCGCATCCGAGACACATTCAGTTTATATTAGAAAGCATTGCGCAATTAAATCGGCAATTGACTTCATTCAAAACGCAGGTTCACTTGGTTGAAGGGGAAGTCTCTGAGGTATTCGCCGAGTTAAATGCATGTTATGCCATTCAGCAGGTTTTCAGCCACGAAGAGTCTGGTAATCAACTCACCTTCCAACGTGATTTAGCCATGAAGAACTGGTTCAGAACGCACCGTATTTCATGGATTGAATCACCTACAAATGCCGTTCAACGGGGACAACCGAAAGTGCCTTTTGATTCCTATTGGAAATCATTCATGAGCCAACCCCAACATACTCATGAGTTAGAAAAAACCGCCTTTGCTCATTGGAAAACTTCACGACTTGTTGAAATTAAAAATCAATGGAATTACGAACATCCCGTTCAAAAAGGTGGAGAAGACCAAGCCTGGAAGTATTTGAATTCTTTCCTAGAAACACGGCATAAGAAATACATGAAAAGCATTGGAAAACCGGAGCTTTCGAGATCTGGATGCAGCCGTCTTTCGCCATATTTAACTTACGGAAACATCAGTGTTCGAAGTGTTATTCAGGCAACCGAATTCAAACTAAAGCAAGGAGCCGACAAACGAAATTTAGCAGCATTTCTTTCTCGAATGCATTGGCATTGCCATTTCATTCAAAAATTTGAATCCATGTGTTCAATGGAATTTATCAATGTTAATGCGGGATACAATAACTTTCGGACAGAAGAGGACTCTAAATTGATTGCGGCATGGAAACAGGGACGAACGGGTTTTCCATTAATAGACGCATGCATGCGATGCCTTGAAAAAACAGGATATATCAATTTCAGAATGCGTAGCATGCTTGTTTCATTTGCAACGCATCATTTGCAGCAACCTTGGCAAGCCATTGCCCACCATTTGGCACAGTGCTTTTTAGACTATGATCCTGGAATTCATTATCCGCAATTGCAAATGCAAGCGGGAACCATGGGCATTCATACCATTCGCATTTACAACCCGGTTAAACAAAGTTTCGATCAAGATCCTGAAGGACATTTCATACGAAAATGGGTTCCAGAACTTTGCGATTTACCAACGCCTTTTGTGCATGAGCCTTGGAAATTATCTGAAATGGAACGCCAATCTTATGGTATTGATTATCCGCATCCCATCATTGACTTACAGCAGGCAGCTCGGCATGCAAGAGAAGTCTTATGGGGGAAACGAAAAAGCAAGGAAGTCAAACAACACAATGCTGAAATTATTCAGAAATTAGTTACACGAAGATCAGAGGTGCACGATTAACTTCCTTGACTATCTTTGCCCTTCTAAATTAAGATCTATGAATATTGCAGTTGTTGGAACTGGCTACGTTGGTTTAGTAACCGGAACATGCTTTGCTGAAACCGGAAATAACGTCATTTGTATTGACATCAACGAAGAGAAAGTGGCACAAATGAAGGCTGGTAAAATTCCCATTTACGAGCCTCACCTCGATGTACTTTTCGAACGCAATATTCGCGAAGGACGCCTAAAATTCAGCACCGAGTTGGCAGCCTCAATACAAGATGCTCAAATTATCTTTTTAGCTCTTCCAACGCCTCCTGGGGAAGATGGAAGTGCAGACCTCAGCTACGTTTTAGGCGTAGCGAAAGAGTTGGGGAAAATCATGACTGACTATAAAATTATCGTAGATAAGAGTACTGTTCCTGTAGGTACAGCCGAAAAGGTTCGCGAAGCCATTGCCAAGAATTGTACCGTACAATTCGATGTGGTGAGCAATCCTGAATTTTTGAGAGAAGGATTTGCGGTTGATGATTTCATGAAGCCAGACCGTGTTGTTGTTGGTACTCGAAGCGATCGTGCGAAGCAACTCATGGGCGAGCTATACAAGCCTTTTGTTCGTCAGGGGAATCCCCTATTGTTCATGGATGAGCGTAGTGCTGAGCTTACCAAATACGCTGCAAATGCCTTCCTTGCGACGAAAATTTCGTTCATGAATGAAATTGCCAACTTCTGTGAAAAAGTGGGTGCCGATGTTGATATGGTTCGTTTGGGTATTGGAACTGATGATCGAATTGGCAAACGATTCTTGTTTCCAGGTATTGGTTATGGTGGAAGTTGTTTCCCGAAAGATGTGCAAGCCCTTGCCAAATCTGGAATTGAAGGAGGATATGAATTCAAAATTTTAAAGAGTGTCATGAAGGTGAATGAGCGTCAGAAAACGGTGATGCTTAAACCCATTTTAGATCATTTCAATCAAAGCTTAACCCATACAAAAATTGCAATTTGGGGATTAGCATTCAAACCCGATACGGATGATATTCGCGAGGCTCCTGCACTTTATATGATTGAACATTTACTTGAAGCTGGTGCTACCATTACAGCCTACGATCCAGAAGCCATGGAAAATGTAAAGAGGCAAAAGAATTATCCAATTACCTATACCACCGATGCATATGAGGCTCTGCGCGACGCAGATGCTGTGTTAATTTGTACCGAATGGGGATTGTTCCGAAATCCCGATTTTGAAAAGATTTCGAGTCTCTTGAAATCTAAAGTCATTTTCGACGGACGTAACCTCTATGAATTGGAGAAAATGGAACAATTGGGATATACTTACTACAGCATAGGAAGAAATACGGTTCACGCAAAATAAAATGGAAAGAGTACTTATCACCGGCGCAGCCGGATTTTTGGGAAGTCACCTGTGTGACCGATTCATCAAGGAAGGATTCGAAGTTGTTGGAATGGACAACCTCATTACCGGAGATCTAAAGAACATTGAACATCTTTTTCCGAATGAACATTTTACATTTTACAACCAAGATGTATCGCACTTTATTCATGTTCCCGGAAAGCTTGATTACATTGTACACTTCGCGTCTCCCGCCTCTCCTATAGACTATTTAAAAATTCCAATTCAAACTTTAAAAGTAGGTTCTCTGGGAACTCACAACTGTTTGGGATTAGCGAAAGAGAAAAAAGCCAGAATCATTGTAGCATCAACCTCAGAAGTTTATGGTGACCCGTTGGTACATCCGCAGAAAGAAAGTTATTGGGGGCATGTGAATCCTGTTGGACCACGTGGTGTCTATGATGAAGCAAAACGATTCCAAGAAGCCATTACCATGGCTTACCACACATACCATGGACTTGAGACACGCATTGTTCGCATATTTAACACCTATGGTCCTCGCATGCGTCTGAATGATGGTCGTGTATTACCCGCATTTATTGGCCAAGCCATTCGTGGTGAAGATTTAACTGTTTTTGGAGACGGATCTCAAACACGCTCTTTCTGTTATGTAGATGATTTGGTAGAGGGAATTTACAGATTGCTTTTGAGCGATTATGCTCAACCCGTAAATGTTGGAAACCCCGACGAAATAACCATTTTAGATTTTGCGAAAGAAATCATTCAGCTCACCGGAACTGACCAAAAAATCATTTTCAAAGAGCTGCCTACAGATGATCCGAAACAACGTCAGCCAGATATTACACTGGCTCGAGAAATATTAAAGTGGGAACCTCAAGTGCATCGCAGTGAAGGTTTGAGAATAACCTATGATTATTTCAAATCATTGACTCAAGATGAGCTGAACAAAGTAGAACACAAAAATTTCGATAAATACGCCAAACACTAATATGTCATTCTTTGCCCACGAGACTGCAGTAATTGACGAAGGATGTGTCATTGGAGAGGGCACAAAAATTTGGCATTTCTCACATGTTATGACCGGATGCACAATTGGTGAACGTTGCAATTTGGGTCAGAATGTTGTTGTTAGTCCGCAGGTCACTCTTGGCAACAACGTGAAGGTTCAAAACAATGTAAGCATATATACAGGTGTCATTTGTGAGGATGATGTTTTCCTTGGGCCAAGCTGCGTGTTCACCAACGTTATCAATCCAAGGAGCGCCGTTGTGCGAAAAGAGGAATACAGACCAACGCGCATTCGCAAAGGAGCTAGTATAGGAGCCAATGCTACAATAATTTGTGGTAATGAAATAGGCGCATACGCTCTTATTGGTGCCGGAGCCGTAATAACCATGCCTGTCGCCAGTTATGCACTGGTTGTGGGGAATCCAGCAAAACAAATTGGTTGGGTTAGTGAATACGGTCATCGATTGGATTTTGATTCGAATGGCATAGCCGCATGTCCAGAAACGAATCAGAAATACCAACTTTCAGAAAACAGCGTTTCTCGCGTTCAATAATACATGGCTGTTTGAACAGCATAATCTGCAAGAATTCTTCCGCATCCAAATGCTGGATGATTATGTCCAGGGAAATCTGAAGTTGCTTCTAAAATAGAACGCACCTGTGTAGCATTCAAATAGGGTTTTTTCGACCAAACCAATGCTGCGAGGGCAGCTGCAGAGGCCGTTGCAACGCTAGATCCTCCGAAATAATAAGCACCTCCTGAAAACGACGCAAGTGAAATGGCTGTTCGAGACACATTGTTCCCTCGCTCCATGACAATGCCAAAATCCACTTCGCTACCTGTATGACAAGTGCTGCATGATGCATAATTTTCGTTCATGCCCGTCACGGCAATGCATTCCGAATATTTCGCTGGATAGATTACTGGTGCGCTGTTGGTTATAGAGGTAGAAGTACCTGCGGCGCAAAAAACAAGCTTATTGTGCGCAACAGCATATTGCAAAGCATCATGCAACAACCCCGAAGAGAATGGGGTACCCATGGACATACTAATGATCCGGACTTGCGGTTCATTCGACAAGTAGATAAACGCATTTTTCACAGCTAATTTTTCTGCGTATGTATCAAGTAAAACGTTGTCTGCTGCGCGAAATGAGACCAAATTGCAAGAATACGCACCTCCGGTTAATCCACCAGAACTTCTTGGAGCCGCAATAATTGCGCTGGTAGAAGTGCCGTGTGTACAAGTTGAATACGGTGAGGCACCATAAGTATAGGCTGGCCAATGAAACCTAGAAGAACTGCTGTACCCCATTTGAAATTGATTCATTAACTGAATTTGTCCTGAAATTAATCCGGCATCGACACACCCTACCCCTATTCCATTTCCTGTAGACAAACTCCAGACTTGAGGCATACCGTGATACAGCCAATGCCACGAATATTGCGTGTTCGGAAGATGTCCGACTTTATCTACCATTGAGACAGAATAGCTGTTCGCAGCGCATCCCAAATTGGATTTGAACGTATTCACAGGGTCATTCAATGGTTCAAGGTACCTTATACGTGGGTCTTGAAAGAGGTGATGAATCAACTCTTTGTTTGTTTCGAAAAAGATAACGACCGGTAAATCCGGATCTACTTGATATTTAGGCAAGTCGCCAACCGCATTTGCTAGTTCAAGGAACCACGTTTTTTGATTTTGGTAAATATCATCTGAAATTCCAACCGCCCAAACACCCCCCGTATGTTCGATGGAATGAATCATTTCATTTTCAGTGGCATTGCTCCAATCAAAAAATCCTTGACTTTCAACTTTTTCTATAACGGTTTGCAGCAGGAATGAAGTTTGAATGTCTGAAGACGAATCGTGATTTTCTTTTTCACACCCATTCAGTACTATACTTCCTGCAATAAGCGCTTGTGTTGTCCATTTTTTCATGATTCAAATGTTACATTTGCCGAGTCAACTATCTTATATGCAGTTTATTCAAGGAAAAACAAAAAAAAACTTGTGAGATATAAAAAATGAGTTAAATTTGCACTCCAATTTTGATTAGAAATGGCAAATCACAAGTCAGCAATTAAGAGAATTCGTAGCAATGATGCTAAACGTCTTCGTAACAAATATTATCACAAGACTACACGTAATGCAGTACGTAAATTGCGTGCATTAAAAGACAAAGCTTCTGCTTCTGCTCTTTTGCCTACTGTAGTATCGATGTTAGATAGACTAGCTAAAAACAATGTGATTCATGCCAACAAAGCATCAAACTTGAAAAGTAGTTTGACTGTATTTGTGAACGGATTGAAATAAGTTGTTTTCATTAGTTTGTGTTTTTAGCCGCTTTTAGCGGCTTTTTTTATTGCATAACTAGTTTTCCTGCTGTCTTTTTATTCTGTGTTCATTTGCCAAATGAATTTAAAAGATCACGTGCATGCTTCAGAGATGCCAAGGGAAAAGCTTCAAAAGTTTGGAGTACAAACATTAACAGATCAAGAGTTGGTTGCCGTTCTTTTGGGCACTGGAAACTCAAAATTTTCAGTTACAGAACTTGCCCAAGAGATGTTGAAATCTGCACATCATTGCTTGAATGAATTAGGCAAATTTCACTTCGAAGAATTAGTTAATATTCAAGGCATGGGGCCTTCAAAGGCATGCAGTATCTTGGCGGCTTATGAGTTAGGACGAAGAAAAAGAACGAGAGAGCGCAAAAAACGTTCTCCTATAAAATGCTCGGCGAATGCCTATGAATTATTTCAAGAACATTTAGCCGACCTCATTCATGAAGAGGTTTGGCTTCTCATGCTTTCTCGAAGCAATGTTCCTCTCAGTATAAAAAAAGTTTCTGAAGGCGGATTCAGCGGAACTGTCATTGACCCAAAGAAAATTTTTCATATTGCCTTACAGCATAAGTGCTCACATGTTATTATCGCTCATAACCACCCCAGTGGAAACTTAATACCCAGTCAAGAAGATATTCGCGTTACAGAAAAATTAGTAGCTTGCGGCAGATTGCTTGAACTGCAAGTTTTAGATCATTTAATTGTTTCAGACAACGGATATTATAGCTTTGCGGACGAAGGGAAAATTTAGGTATGAAAAAAATAATTAGCATCATTGGTGCGAGACCTCAAATCATTAAATCTGCTGCATTGACGCGTGTCTGTATGAATTCAACAGAACTAAAAGAAGTTGTAGTTCATACCCAGCAGCATTACAGTGATCGTTTGAGTTCTGATTTAATTCGCGATTTAGCCATACCTGAGCCAGCCATTAAACTCCCCTCTCCGAGTGGAAACAGCCTTGCACAAATTGCACACATGATTGTGGAGTTGGAACGCGTTTTTGTTTCGGAAAAACCCGATGCCGTGGTGGTCTATGGCGATACAAACAGCACCATTGCAGCCTCTATAGTTGCTGCACATTTAAGCATCCCCCTGGCCCACATTGAATCTGGATTACGAAGCTTTAATCGCGAAATGCCTGAGGAAATTAACAGAATCGTAACGGACCATCTGAGCACCTTGTTGTTTTGCCCTTCAACAACAGCTTCGAAACAACTTTTGAAAGAAGGTTTTTCTACTGGGTCAGCCACACAAGCAACAGCTGCCTCCCCCTTACTTTTTGAATGCGGCGATATTATGTTCGATAACGCGTTGCATTATGGGCAAAACGCGCCAAAACCAGATCTTGAAAATTACATTTTCTTGACATTGCATCGCCCCTCGAATGTTGATAATCCTGAAGCTTTGATTTCATTTTTAAAAGGACTTCTCGAAATAGCACTGGAACTGAATTTGAAAATAATGTTTCCCATTCATCCACGCACATTAAAAAATTGCGAATCCTCTGCAGCATGGAAAGAACTATCTCAGTCGGAACAACTGCAACTAACAGAACCTTTACCATACACCGAAACCATGGGCGCTTTGAAACATGCTCACTTGGTTTGGACCGATTCAGGTGGTTTGTGTAAGGAAGCTTTTATGATGGGCACCCCTTGCCTCATACTTCGTTCAGAAACAGAATGGGTAGAATTGGTTGAAAACGGATACGCACAGGTTGTTCATAATGACCTGAATGCCATTAAAGAAAAAAGTGAGGCTTTTTTAAACAATGGTATGCCCGCTGCTAAAAATCTTTATGGCGATGGCCATGCAGCTCAATTCATTCATGACACATTGGTCCAATACCTGAATTCATGATTCTTGTATACAGTCAACAACAAAGTCCAAGGCTATCGTTTGTATTAAATGAATTGTTTCAACCTGTTGGATTAATGGTGACTGTGACTACGAACCTGGAGCAATATGCCATTTATCAGGGTGTAAAGTTTCAGTACGGCGGAACATTACCAGGTCCCAATATAATTGCCTCATCGCTACTCTTTCAATCCCATGTAATTCCTCAGAAAATTACCCTGAATAAAACATTCAGCGGTGATTGGGATGTGTTGGCCGCAGCATTTTATC